>NZ_JAWDJI010000086.1:0-3395 GCF_032465655.1 Paenibacillus sp. 3LSP
GCATTAGCTCGTTACTCACTTTAAATTCAATCGTTTTTTGTTTCTTTCCATCTTGATATGTTCGACTTAGCGTAGAGTATTTACCTGTCTTGTTTTTGAGTTGAAGTTCCATGCCTTTTTTGCAATACACGATTCCATTGAGTACTAAATCAACCAATGCTAACACAAACATTCCCCCCTTATATATAAATAAAAAGACCACTCAAAGAGTGATCTAATATGTATAAAGCAACCTACACGCAGACAAGTCTAATACTTCCTGCGCCTACCCACTTCCTCAATACCTCGGTTGCTAGCGGTTTTACTGACAGGCAGTTATGGATTACCGCAAACCCAAAGTCACTGGCAAGGAATCGAACCTTGCATACGGTCTTTTTCTTCACGATTTGAGTATAATGTTCTCCAACTGAAGCCACTTTTTCGGCACGTAGTCTCGACTCTCGTATGACCGCCAACCGTTAACTGTTGCATCCTCGTGAATTTGTATTTGCGTCTACCCTTTCCGCCACAGTGACATAATAACAATAGACAGCAACGGATGATAGATAATAAGAACAATTTAGAAGGAGTTGAAATTCACATCCTTATTATTAATATTTCCGCTGCTGTCTATCGGAGCTTAATTAAACGATGAGGGAGATTTCCTCCCTTACATTTTATTTTGTCGATCCTGTTTCCTAATCTTTCGACACTATCATAATACATCATTGAACAGGTAATTGATTGGTATAAAAAAGGTATAAAAAAGAAACCAAATGGGTAATAAAAGGGTATAAAAAGTGTAAAAACTGGCTACTTAAAAGCAACCAGTTCTAACGCTGAAGCAAATTGGATGATAATCTTGTTTGATTCTAGTTTGACAGATTCTTCACTAGTATTATTTCTTTGAGCAGTTACATAAATCGACAGACCATTGATGTAACGATCATAAAATATTTTTTTACGTCTTTCAGTCACATCAGGTTTGTGCGGATGCTGAATAGCAGAGTATCCTCGAACAAACAATTTATGCAAATACTCAAATTCTTCTTGTGCTTCTTCTCTATCTATCAACATTCGTTCAGCTTCAAAAACATTATTAGCTGTAGATGGCGGAACCAAGGAATAAGATGCCGTCACTTTTGGCTCACGAGGTTGCCCTACTCTACATCTTGCTGATAGATATGCTGAAAGGAAAACACCAACATTATGTTTTGTGCGGTCCATATCAACATCTTTTGCGCTTGGTGTCTCATATTTCTTTACATCGAAAAGTACCATCCTCTGATTCCCCCAATTATGATATAATACTTGTGTCAGAAATATTATTCATAGTCGGAGGAATCCGGCTTTTTTATTTACTAAATATTGTTATGAGTTTTCCGCCTTCTCGAACATAGGTTCTATTAATTTTTTTGAAGTTTTTTATACATCCTAAAAAACACATAAAATACTCTGGCGAGCTATTCATCTCAATTTCTTGCAAAGTAATTTTTTTATCATTCTTATTAGCAAGATAATTCAGAGTATCAGCCTCCATTTTCTTGCTTTTTTCTAACCTAGATTCCATTTTCTTCATACCGTTTCCTCAAACATCAAATCAAGCAGTTCTCTTGAAATGTCTAACCAAGCTCCGCTTTCGTGAGTAAGTTCTACTTCTGTGTCATTGTCTTCGATATCTTCTTCACTTTCCCAGATACTCCCTTTCAGAATATCAACCTCTCGCTCTGTTTCAACTCCATCATCGCATTCAGGTAAACTGAATGTTTCTAAGCATTTGTATTTCATTCCATTTCCTCCATCCCTCTAATTCCTAGCACTACATATCCATCTTGCTGAGCGTAATCAGTAATATAAGTGATTTCTGCTTTGTATGAGTTGCCTGTATATTTTTCGCCAGTCCACTCTCTCAAAATTAACTGACTACCAACTTTAAAATTACGATCATTCCTGCGGATCTCGAATTGTTTGCGTCCGCTTGTGACTGCTTCAAAATATTCTGGTAGTATTTTTAGTTCGTGGATCATTCCGCTTCCTCCTATTCTAATCCCCACTGTGCAAATGCTGCTAGGACTTCATTTTCTTGTTTTCTGTCAAGTTGCCAGTGAGCTTTTCTAACCTTTAAATCTGTCATTCTATCTAATTGATTAATTGCTAGTATCGGAAGTTTTAAAGAGTAGTCATTACTCTTCAACCACTCCAACACGATTTTCTGGTTGTCGTCTAGCTGTATTTCTTCAAGGGCTTGGGCATTTAATAGCGCATAATTGAATCCTTCTAAAAAGCTATGATTTACCGTTTTGTGAGGGTCGTTATTCTCGTTACACTCTTTTTCTAATCTGTCTGATTCTGCTTCTAACCATTTCAACGACTTGCTCATTCTTCCACCGCCTCATATGTTTTTTCAAAAATATCTGGCTTACATGGATAAAATTCGCCTTCCACACCTTGAATAATATAGTCTCCATCTATAACAGTCATATTGCCTTCTAAAGTAGAAATGAAAAATCTGCCTTCACGTTCTTCGGTTCCTTTCGCTGTAGTTAATCTAGCCATATCTGTAACCATCGGATAGTACTTTGCAACATCCTTTTCCGCTTTTGATCGATCAAATTGTACTGCTTCAATAACTACTGGTTTCTTTCTATATTTCATCCTTCTGCCACCTCAAACATTAAATTGAATAGTTCCCTTGAAATTTCTAACCACCAGCCATTTTTATGAGTAATCACTACTTCCTGATCCATTTCTCTGACAGGTTTCTCGCTCTCCCAAATACTACCTGCCGGCACGATAAGTTCTCGCTCTGTTTCAACTTCATCATCGTATTTAGGTAAACTGAATGTTTCTAAGCATTTATATTTCATCCTTCTACCACCTCTTCCTGTTCTACTTCCTTTATTTCCCAAAAAGGTTTAATTTTATAGAATTTATGCATTTCTCGATTCATGGAACGAACCATGCTTTCTAATACAGTTGATCGTGTACCTAGCGAAACATTTTGTTTCTTCGCTTTCTTAACACTTGTCATGCCAAGATATTTTTCACTAAAAACATATATCCCTTGGGAATAATATTTCCACATCAATTTATCGTCTTGCTGCATCTTCTCCCATAAATCTTGAGTAATGACTAAATAATTGTAATCGCCTATAAACGTTTGTTTCGCTTTGCTTTTCAAATCAGCCATGCTTACTTTAATTTCATAGCATCGGATTGTATTGTCTGTTGAATAAGTAATATAATCTACTCTTTCATTACCAGACCATCCAATTGTTACTTCAAAACAACCAAATACTCCCATGCGATTTGTTTCATGCCACAAGCATTTTTCTGCTTGCATAGTGAGTTCTGTCTTCATCCTTCTGCCTCCTCTTCCACTGGCACAGCAAACGGCCAGAATCTCTCATCTATTG
>NZ_JAWDJI010000087.1:0-6935 GCF_032465655.1 Paenibacillus sp. 3LSP
TAGTGCCTCTAAACCCTTGTGAGATAAGGATTTTTTGATTATTCAGCAAGCCCTATTTAGGATCATATTTGTCGGAACTAGAGTTGGAACTTTAGAGTAATCCCGATGAACTCTTTCTTCAAGGAATAATAAAAGGGTATTCAACTTTCCTTTAAATATATAAGAATGCACGAGTATAAGCGAAATGCCGGCCATTATATTGACATCGAAATTGATTATCCTATGTGTTTGACCACTTCCCACATTCATCTGCAAAAGATAAGACAAAACAACAAGTTCCAATTTCCTTACCAATACTCATCACTGAGTTGGCTATGATAATGCTGCATTAACGCAGCAATAATTTGATAGTTACTTGCATTATCGCAGCATGAGTGTTATTGTATTGAAGAGGTGAGAGTATGTCCGTGTTAGGCGACCGATTGAAGGAAAGTCGCGAAAAATGCGGCTTGAGCCTAAAAAAGGTAAATCAAATTACCGGCATAACAGATTCGAGACTCAGCAAGATGGAAAGAGGGCAAATTAATTGTACACCTGATGATTTAAAAAAACTTGCCCAATTATACAATATTCAATTGATACCGCTTTATGTCCTGGCTGGTTATTTGACTGAAGAGGACATTAGAGAATATCAATTTGTGTTTCGAGGTGTTTCATCTCTTGACGACGAGGAAAAGCAACTCATTCAAGCACAGATCGATATTTTCAACAAAAAATGGAAGGTTGAGCAGATATGATTTTTAGACTTGGGGAATTATTTTGTGGTCCTGGCGGTATCGCCTGGGGAGCCATAAATGCACGGATTGAAAATGACGATTTTAGAATTGTACATCAGTGGGCAAATGACTATGATGCAGATACCTGTGAAACGTACAGATATAATATTTGTCCAGATGCACCTAATACTGTATACCATGAGGATATACGAAAACTCGATATGTCTAAATTAGCTCCAATTGATGCATTAGCGTTTGGGTTCCCTTGCAATGACTATAGTGTTGTCGGTGAACAAAAAGGTATGGATGGTGTCTACGGCCCCTTATATTCCTATGGAGTCAAAGCTTTAAAAATTTTTAAACCGCAGTGGTTTTTAGCAGAAAATGTAGGCGGACTTAGAAATGCAAATGATGGTAAGGCCTTCACAATGATTCTCAAAGAATTGAAAGAAGCCGGCTATACAATCACACCACATCTGTATAAGTTTGAGGAATACGGAATACCCCAGGCAAGGCATCGTTTGATTATTGTTGGCATCCGGAACGATATCAACGTTGAATTCAAAGTTCCGTCAACAGCGCCTTATGCTCTAATTGATAACACTTGCAGAAACGCAATAGAGAATCCTCCTATTCCAGAGGATGCTTATAACCACGAATTGACGAAACAATCTGCTACCGTTGTTAGAAGATTGCAACATATTCTCCCTGGGCAAAACGCATTCACAGCAGACCTTCCAGAAGATTTGCGGCTAAACGTTACAGGTGCAAAAATAAGTCAAATCTATAAGAGACTTGATCCAACAAAGCCTTCCTATACAGTTACAGGGAGCGGCGGAGGAGGAACACACATCTATCATTGGGAAGAGCCGCGAGCATTGACTAATAGAGAGCGTGCTAGATTACAGACTTTCCCTGATAACTATAGATTCCTGGGAAGTAAGGAAAGTGTACGAAAACAAATCGGCATGGCAGTACCTTGTCAAGGTGCGAAAATTATTTTCGAAGCAATCTTAAAATGCTTTGCTGGAATTGAATATGAAAGTGTTGCCCCAAGTATTAAAGAATAACAAAATCAGTTGCTTTGTTTCTCCAACAAAGCAACTGATTTTTTACACATGAAAATCCATATAGTACTGCTCATCATCAATTTTATAAAAGGTAACATCCGTTCTTCCATAGTTCAGCAGATCCTGCTTCGTTACGAAAGCCCCATTCGCAAGACCTAAACGCTTTCGAAAATATTCTCCAAGTTGAGCATTGCTAAGGGGCGTTGTAATTGCCTTATTATTCTGTTGCTCTACCCTTAAAATGAGTGTATGACCGTCATCTGTAACTACAGTAAAATGCTGTTTATTAAGCGGAAAGAAACCCGTCCTTGCAATTTGTGCAGGAAGACGTATGTATGCTTGGTTTTTATTTCGACCTTTACGCTGCCCCCAATTTAGTCCGGACTTTTCCCCAATATCTCCCTTACTCGTAAGAAGAGATAGTGATGCAGAAACAATCCCTTCTCCAGCCAGTTTGGTTATGGGCTTGTTCTCAGCATCTAATACTTGATGTGTCGGACGTAGAACGATATGGTCTTCGACCTCTGAGTGGTTACAATAGATGGATTTCGCCTCAACTTCCTCAAAAAATCGATAGGCTTCTTCTGGATCACAGTATTCCATGATTTCTTTTCGCGATGAAACAAATGCGTTTTGTATGAAATCAGCGGAACCTGTATAAGCCAGTATTGGCGTTCCGCTCTTTAGCCAAATGTATAGATTCGCATGGACTGGCGGATTTTCGCAAACATAACTGCAAGTAAAACTCTCTACAACATTCGGATATGGCTTGCCATGGAGTTCTTTAAATCCTTCATGTATAGGAACACTAAGCCCGTCATAAGGAACCATTCCTATTACCAATGAAATATTGACAGAAGGCATATTCTGTTCCTGAAAACTCTTTATTAACCAGGACGCCATATTAGGAGTAGCATATCCACTTAATATCAGCAAAGTATCTGCTCCTTGAAGGGAAGGAGCAAATAAGATTCTATGTGCTATATTATTAGTGAACATACATGCCTTGCCCTCCTACACTTCAGAATTCTCTTCAACCACATCATAATATATGATACCGTGAGGAAGTTTAATATTAGGTACCCAAAGAGCCTTTCCGCCCCATCCCTTAGTTCCAGTGACTTGATACATAGTGAGGACGATTTTGTCAATGAATGTGCCTCCCAATTTCCAGTCATTAGGAGACAATAATGCGCCTGTTCCCTGCGCCACATTCCTTTCTCTACGAACTATTAAAATACCCTGACCAGCAGGTTGCTCAGAAAGAATAGCGTCAATTACAGAAAGGAACGCATTCAATTTGAAGTCCGGACTCGGTACAATATGCGTCAATATCTCCTTAATCAATCTCAGATTTACTTGATAGTAAGGTTCATCATCGGAGAACTGTTGTAATAGCTTTGAAATATCCTCGATGGTATCATTATCTGGATAAAACGGGAAATAGTTTGTTCCTCCCGAGATAATTCCCACGTGTTTATTATCAAGCACATTCTTTCTGGTTGGATTAATTCCATCCGGATAGTAGATTTTTATTTTTTCAATCCCTTGCTCTATCTGAGCGATGATGGAATTGTTAGTGGCATTGATATCCGAAAACAATTTATAAAGATGTTCTTCTATAAATATCTTCATCATGCCGGGATCTCTGTCATAACCGAACATTCGACTATGTTGCCACATAGTGTCAGCCTGCGGATTCTTACTTGTTCTTGTGTAATAAATTGTTTGCAAGCCTGGGAAAGTGACACCTCGGCCAAGGGTATTCCCGCCGATGATAAAATTACAACCTCGTTCATATTCGGCACTTTCAACATCTGTTTTGCCGTTCATCACAAGGATTTTTATACCGTTATTTTCCACTAATTCCTTGGCAATCTTGCAGATATAGTCGAATGGAAGTTTCCTGCTTTTCTTGGGTTCTAAAGAAGCATACTGAACTTGCAATTCTGCAATAAAATCATCATCGATATGTTCTGCACACCATCTTAGTTCTTTTATTACTTCGTCTGCAAAACGCTGATGGACAACTTGACGCACACTCGGGTGTAAAAGACAATTTGACACTTTTCCGCCGGTTCCAATTATCTGCGCAGAAACAGCAAGATGGCGTGTAACAACATTTCGAGTTGGCCGTTTAATGTTTTCAAGAAAATCAATACAATCAGGTTGCTTTCCGCTAGTCGGAAAGAAAAAATCCCCACCTAGATAACCATCTCCGGGTTGGAAGTAATATGAAAAATAAGGATGCCAGCCGGAAGCAAGTGTCTGCAATAAGATGGCTTGCGGGGTAGCAGTAACCTGCAGATACAAACTGCTTGATGCGCCATTCTTTATAGAATCCAAATACTTATTAATCGACGACTGACCATTGCGGTTTACAAGCGTGTTCAATGAAGCGGCATCTGCCTCATCGTCAACAATAAAGAGCGGATTACCCTTCATAAAACCCGTAGAGTTAAATACATTCGCCCATAGTCTCAGCACTCGGGCATTTTTTTTGAGAACAACAATCGCTGGTTTGACAAGGCTATTCTCAATAAACAACCCTGAATCGTTTTCGCCGCAAATACAAAATCCGTCCAAATCGTCTCTGACACGTTTCAAGGTTTGTTGTTGCAAAACAACATTATCTGTTGTAAGCAAGACAAATGCCGGGAAACCAAGGTCCGCCGCTTTGCACATGATGCCAAACATTTGGCCAGTTTTTCCTGATTGTACATTGCCGAACAATAAACCAATCTCATGGCTTGTAAATGAGAAATTGCGAATATGTTGATTGCCAATATCTTCAGCAGTTCTAGCTATGGACTCCGCCAATTTCGCATTGCCTCGGTTCGTGATCTTTTGAAGGTATGTTTTTAAATATCGCATCGTCGCACCTCTCACTCATTCAAAGCCGTTGTTTCAAACGATAACATCCATACATCAAGCTCGGAGCCGTCTTCATCCAAAGCTTTTTGGTCAGTTTTTGAAAGCACAAGGCTATCGCAACCGTACTCTCGTAACATTTCTTTCGTAATCATTCCCTTTCGATCTGTATCTGCTTGGGTATCGTTAACAGGTGTTACAAGTCCCGCAGCAGCAAGTCTGCCTTTAATCCAACGGCCAAGTATAAGTTCATCCCCGACAGCGCTGAACTGTTTATTACCATCACTCGTAGTATGCGCCTTAAACCAATAACCATCGTCGGTAACGACAAAAAATGCCTTGTTCTTTTCCGGGTATCCTGCGGTGCGAGTTATTTCTTTACTCACGGTCAGCTGAGTCTCGTACCAATCACGGGATTTTCTCTTGCTTCGCGGTGCTGCATAGCAAACATTAATATTCGATTTCGTATAATGCTTACCATCATCCATATGCCGCTCATCATAAGCAGGAACTTTTAATGGTAGTACAAAGGAAACTCCTGTTTTATGCTTTTCATAAAGCTGTACAGCTGTTGGAGGAAGTTGAGTTACTGTATCGATGCCGCTAAGTGATGTATTTAATTCCCTTATTAGTGACATTCCTTTAATATAGGCAATATTAGAAGAACAATTCTCTTCTTTAAGCCTTTCAATAAACTCCGCGATTTTTCTGCATTCGGCAGAATCATCAGTAAACGATGAGATTTCATACTGTCGGCGATTACTGGCCTCCATTTTAATTGCTCCTAAGTTTGCAGAACCAATAATCGCGGAAAAAGGCTTTCCTTCATGATAAAAGCAGTATAATTTGCCGTGATACTTAAATGCTTTTACAATCCTAATTTCGCCAATACCAGCCTCTTTCCATTTCCTGTTCAGTTTAAGCGCGCAATTATAAGATCCTTCCGGCATTCCTTCTATGAAGTACATACCAATAGTAAGGCATATACTCGATATATTGTGTTTTTCAACCAGAAGGTCAAGTTCTTCTAATGCGGCGCGTGATACATATCCAACCGCAATTTCCACACGATCTGATTTTGCAATTTGCTCATTAAAACAGTCAATAAATGTATCTTGACCTTCGGTTGTACCAAGGGGCAAAATATTTGAGTATAACAGTTTCATTAGATTACTCCTTCTCCTTACATCGATTTGTCTTTTTGTAATCTCTGTTTCCTCATCAGCATCGCAATTAACAGCCCACAATATACAAAGCAGGATCTCGGTTATAATATATTTGTCTGGTAGATTTTATGCAAATGCCATCTTATCAGTATTCTGCTGGGCTGTTCTCCTGCAAAGCCAAAAAAATTAAAGGATCTCTGCTCAAGGTAACGCCTAGATTTATGAACAAAGCAATGCCGCATTATATCTCGTGATTGTTGTTTACATACCATTATGGTTAACAGATTTATTCATTATCTTGTAGCTGATTTCGACAAACAGGGCCAAAAGTCCTTGTGGACAAAGCAATGGGAGAATATCGGCTTTCGATTCCCAGTTCTATTTAAAGCCCGCATCACAAGTAATACAGATTCGATTAAATTTCTAATATTTATCATAACAGAAAACAGCACTCTGCATTTCAGATAGATCAAATGCTCCGATTCTTGAGGGTCATAGTATGAAGCAATCTTGGAGGATTTTATGGTGGATATGTTTACAAAAGATCAGCGTTCGAAGAATATGAGGGCAATACGTTCCACAGGGTCTTCGTTGGAAAGCAAGGTTACAAAAGAATTATGGAAAAAAGGGGTCAGATTCAGAAAAAACGTTAGAAAACTTGTTGGCATTCCCGATATCGCCATCCAAAAGTACAAAATAGTTATTTTCATTGATTCTTGTTTTTGGCACTCATGTCCAATACACGGAAATAAGCCGAGCTCCAATAAAGAGTACTGGGAGAAAAAACTGCAGAGGAATGTTGATAGGGATAATGAAGTTAACCAATACTATTCTAAGTTAGGATGGAAGGTATTACGGATCTGGGAACACGAAGTTAAGCATGACTTTGAGGGTACGATAGAGAAAATAGTAAATTGGGTTAACGTGTCTAAATCAGAATAACAAAGCCGCCTGCAAATACATGGGCGGCCTATTCGGGGATTCAATCATATTTTTGGTCATATTTTACGGTCTTGCATTTCGAGCATTCAACTGTACATTTCCGTTCATAATTTAACCTGAATTTCGAAAGTATCGCTTCTTGAAAATATGAAAAGGGCTCCGAATCTTTG
>NZ_JAWDJI010000088.1:0-8804 GCF_032465655.1 Paenibacillus sp. 3LSP
CGCTGGAGCTGCTGCAGGCGCCCGCTTGGCGCAGCGCCTGTGTGGAAGACCCCGGCGGCGGGCTGTTCCTCTGGCTGCGCCTGCCCGCCGGGGTCTCCAGCGAAGCGCTGCTGCGCGCTTCGCTGTTGGAAGGCACAGCGTTCCTGCCGGGGACGCTGTGCTATGCCAAAGAGCCGGATGATCGCTTCATCCGGCTGACCGTTGCCGCGCATGAACCGGCGCAGCTGCGCGAAGGGCTGGCGCGTCTTACCGCCGCTCTCGCCGAGTTCACGGTGCGTTCTGTGGACTAATCCAGAACCAAACCACTGAATCGCTCTTATCCCTGTTCCTTTTCTGTGGTCGCTGCCGCCCGCCGCCAACTGTCCACGACATGGGCGTACTGGCGAAGCCCTTCCTCGCCAGCCGGTGTCAACGCATATCGCCCGCGCACCACGCGCCGGAACCAACCGTAGTAATCGCGCTGCAGGATCGCGGCGGCGCTGCCAACGCCGCTGCGGTCGCGCGCGTCCTTGGGCGACATTTCACCGCCGCCTTCTTCAATGGCGAGCGCCACGCGCAGCGCCCGTTCGCGGTAGGCTGTCACCAGCTTGGTGCCGGTACTTCCGCCAACGTTGTAGTCGCCGCTGCGCTCGTGGAACTCGTGAAGCAGCTTCTCCACTCGGCGCTTAACCACCTTCGGCCCCGGCAAGTATAGGGCGCCGTCCCCCGGCTGACACAGGACTTCCACGAAGGCAGGTTTTGTTTTATATCGAGTGACCGTGATCAACCCGAGTCCCAACCTGCGACATAGCATCGTAATTTCGCTCCATCGCTGGTTGTGCGCCCCTTTTTTGGCGCGATTCCGCTCTACGGCTAGATACACATCGGAGCTTAGGCGCTGTCTCTCCAACCCCTGCAGCAGCAGGGGAAGATTAAACGTCTTTTTGATCTCCACAATCAGCGGCTCATCGCGATCCGGCCGAACGCCAACCAAGTCGCAATGCCGCACTTCCCCCTTAATCACATACCCTCGCTCCTCAAAAAAAGCCTTCAACGGAGCGTACAATTCCGTCTCATGCTGTACCGCCATGACGATCCCCTTTTCCTCTTCGTTCCCATGATCCTGTTCAAGATTATATCACAAAGCAAAATCCCTACTTTTTCCATCTGAATATTTTCATCGGAAAAAAGGTCAACTTCTCTCTCCCCAGCGCATAGGTATGTAATACACTTTTTTATCGTGGATGCTCCATATCTGGTCACGCAAGTTCTAAAGATCGGGGACGCGGGAGAACCCCTAAAGCGGGAGTACAGGAGGTACCTAACATGGACATTTTTGAGCGAATAGCGGCTTATCGGGCGGAAAGCGACTCCTTGTCGTGGAGCGGCACATTTAAAGATTATGTTGAACTGTTGGCCAAAGACCCTTCGCCGGCGATGACCGCCCATGCCCGGGTTTATGAAATGATTAAATCCTACGGCATTGAAGAAGTAGACGGCCGAAAAAGGTATAAATTTTTTGAGCAGGAAATCTTCGGTCTGGATCGGGCCATCGAAAAGCTGGTCGAGGAGTATTTTCACTCCGCTGCTCGTCGGCTTGACGTACGCAAGCGGATTTTGCTGCTAATGGGGCCGGTCAGCGGGGGCAAGTCCACCATTGTAACGCTGCTGAAGCGCGGGCTAGAGAAGTTTTCCCGGACCGATAAAGGGGCGGTGTACGCCATCGCCGGGTGCCCGATGCATGAGGACCCGCTGCACCTCGTTCCGCATGAACTCCGGCCGGAAGTTGAGCAAACGCTGAAGGTTAGAATCGAAGGCAATTTGTGCCCGGTGTGCCAGATGCGACTGAAGACGGAGTATGGCGGCGACATCGAGAACGTCAGAGTCGAGCGGGTGCTTTTGTCCGAAGAGGAACGGGTGGGGATCGGCACGTTTAGCCCCTCGGATCCGAAATCCCAGGATATCGCTGATTTGACCGGCAGCATCGATTTTTCCACCATCACCGAATATGGTTCCGAATCCGATCCGCGGGCCTACCGCTTTGACGGTGAGCTGAACAAGGCCAATCGCGGCCTGATGGAGTTCCAGGAAATGCTGAAATGCGATGAGAAGTTTCTATGGAATCTGTTGTCGCTGACCCAGGAAGGGAATTTCAAGGCGGGGCGGTTTGCGTTGATCTCGGCGGATGAGCTGATTATCGCGCACACCAACGAAGCGGAGTACAAAGCGTTTATTGCCAATAAGAAAAATGAAGCCTTGCAGTCGCGGATGATCGTCATGCCGATCCCTTATAACCTCAAGGTGTCCCAGGAGGAGAAAATTTACGCCAAGCTGATCGCCCAGAGCGATATGAATCACGTTCATATTGCGCCGCATGCCCTGCGGTCCGCCGCGATTTTCTCCATCTTAACCCGGTTAAAGGAGACGAAGAAACAAGGCGTCGATCTGGTGAAAAAGATGCGGCTCTACGACGGAGAAGAGGTTGAAGGATACAAAGACGCCGATTTGAAGGAACTGCAAAACGAGTACCTGGAAGAAGGCATGTCCGGCGTCGATCCGCGTTACGTCATCAACCGGATTTCCAGTGCGCTGATTAAGCAAGATTTGCATTGCATGGGCGCACTTGATATTTTGCGGGCTATCAAGGACGGTCTCGACCAGCATGCTTCGATTACGAAGGAGGAACGCGAGCGTTACTTGAACTTCATCAGCATCGCCCGTAAGGAATACGACGAGATTGCCAAGAAAGAAGTGCAAAAAGCGTTCGTCTACTCGTTTGAGGAATCGGCGCGTACGTTGTTCGAGAACTACCTCGACAACATCGAGGCGTTCTGCAACTGGACCAAAATCCGCGATCCCCTTACTGAAGAGGAGATGGATCCAGACGAGCGGCTGATGCGCTCGATCGAGGAGCAGATTGGCATCTCGGAGAACGCGAAGAAGGCGTTCCGGGAGGAAATTTTGATCCGGATCTCTGCGTATTCGCGGAAAGGGAAGAAATTTGAATATAATCACCACGACCGGCTGCGGGAAGCGATCGAGAAGAAGCTGTTCGCCGACCTGAAGGACATCGTTAAGATCACGACATCAACCAAAACGCCGGATGAAAATCAACTTAAACGCATCAACGAGGTCAGTAAGCGGCTGATTGACGAGCACGGCTACTGCCCGGTGTGCGCCAACGAGCTGTTGCGTTATGTCGGCAGTTTGTTGAACCGGTAAAGCGCAGCAGTTGCAAGGTGGGGGGAGATCCTTCCACCTTTTTTTAGTGTGCTGGAGCGTGCATCTACCTGTCCTTACGTTCTACCGCCCGTGTTCCTCCACTATTCAAACGGTTTTTCCTTCCCCCATTTTACCCACCTTACTCACGTCACTCACGTCGTACCTCTCCAACAATTTTATGTCCCACCATGCCACACTCGCTCCCTAATTAACCGTGACACGTTACCTTATGTTTGCGCTCCCCTAATTTACTGGCTTCACACCCCCACGCGGCACTTTATCCACCAACTAACTGGATTTTCTACCGCTAATTTCGTGTCGGAAAGGCTTGTTAAACAAATTAACTGGAAAAAGTACCGCTAATTTCGCATCAAACTCGCCAATCCAGCAAAATCGCCCAAATTAACGTTACTTTTTACCGCTAATCCTCTCCTAAGCGCAAAATGAGCAAAATTAACGGTAGGTTTTACAGCTAATATGTTTCCGCGTATTGAAGTCCCTAAGCGAAGATCAGGTTCAACCAAGCAAACCCCAACCCAAGCCCCATCCGTTGCCCCTTCAACTAAACAAATCACAACTCGACGGCATCTGGCAAGACCGGGACGGATTTGTGCGCCAAGCATCACCGCCTACTGGGTATTCGCATACGATAATTTGAACTTGAAACGTTGGAGGCGAAGAACGAATGAGTGTTCAACCATGGGGTTATCCGCAGCATCGAGTCGTTTACCAGGCGAATCCGCAGCATGTTCAGCACTTGCGGACGGTTCGTAACCAGGTGCACGACATCTGCCGGCAGCATATGAATCAACGGGTGCGTATTGAAACGATGGATGGTCATGTGCATGTGGGCCGAATCGTGGGTTGCCAAGGCGGGTTATTGCAATTGGCTGTTCCGCGGCAAGGGGGCCAGCGCGCCTTTGGCGTTCCTTATTGGGGGCTTAGTCCCAGTGATGAGACCATTTTGACACTGGTTCTCTACGAGCTGCTGGTCATCGCACTGCTGTCCTGATGGACTCTTAAAGGGGCATACCATACTGAGTGCTCCCCAGATCAAACAAGAGCCGCCAGATCAATTGATCCGTGCGGCTCTTTCTGTTAGTTTGAAACCATAGGGGGCGATACCTTGGAAAAGAGTAACCAACTCATGATCATCGTTGCTGCCATCGCAATCTTAGCATGCACCTTCTGGGCCGGATATGCGATTGGCTTGAAGCAGAGGGCACCTATGGATCCTTCTGCTGTTCAGCAAGCCATTCATTCCAGATGGGTTCAGGCTGACACGCCGCCTTCGCCTGCGGTGACCGTACAAGGAAAGGCCATCGAAGTGGCTAGGGGCGGTTACTCGTGGTGTAAGCCTGTATATAACAGCAAAGGCAGCTGTGTCAGCGTGGATTCCAGCATTCTTGAAACCGAGCCCGTTGAAGTACCCGCAGGCGCTCCAATCGATACCGAAGCGCCCAAGGGCATCAAGGAATTTACGCTAACGGGGATGGATTCAGCAGACGGGGCGCTCGAGCATCCCTACACGGTCCCGCAAGAGAAAGGAATCTATAAGTACCGCATCCATTGCGAATGGTTTCTGGATCAAGGCCAAAGCGACTTTTATTTCACCTTAAAAGTCACCTGAACTCAAAGCATCTTCCTCACATGCTTCTGCCCGTCATAAGAGAAGAGCGCCCGTTTATCCTCCACCACCGTCTCCAGATGCACCGGGCGGCCCCATAACTTGTAAACGTAAGGGAGTGTATGCTCCAGATACTTCAGGTCCAGCTCAATTCCTTCATATTGATGCTTCAGCAGCAGCTCGCCGGAGCGCAGGTAGTCGCCGTCTTGGACAACGATGTAGGGCGAGCCGCCGTTGACGCGGGAGGCGATCAGCTGGTCGCGGACATTTTCCCATGACTTGTCGGTGATTTTCCACTCCGGACCTTGCTTCTCGAAAATATACAAGTCCAGATCACGGACGAGATCCTTGGTCAAATAGCTGCGCAGGAAGGAAATGTCCGAATCGAGCTCACGCACCTCGAAGATTTTCTCACGGCCTTTTCCAGGCTCCCGGCCAAAGCGGCGGCGTTCCTCTTCGGTCGGGTTATCCCAGCGGCGCTCGATGTCCTCGAAGATCTTGAGCCCGAGGTAATACGGGTTCAGGCTTTGCAGCGACGGCTGGACGACCGAGGCGTTCAGCTTGGCGAATTCGACCGTTTCGTCGCTGGTGAGGTCCAGCTCACGGATAATGCGCTGATGCCAGTACGAAGCCCATCCCTCATTCATGATTTTCGTCTCCATCTGCGGCCAGAAGTACAGCATCTCCTCCCGCAGCATGCTCATGATGTCCCGTTGCCAGTCTTCCAACACTTCGGAATATTCCTGGATAAACCAGACGATATCCTTCTCCGGCTCAGGCGGGAAGTGGACGGCGGCCTCTTTGGCGTCGTCGTTTCGTCCGCTCGAAGGTTCATCAAGCGCCCAAAGATCGTCGTAAGGCCCTGCTTTCACCGAACCTTGCCGTCCTCCCTTTGCCCGCCGAATCTTTTCTTCCATCTGCTGTCGTTTATCATACCGCATCGGCTTGATCAGCTGCGGGTCGACGTGTTCCTGGATTGCCAGCACCGCGTCGATGAAGCTCTCCACCGTTTCCGCACCGTAGGCCAGTTCGTACCGGCTAATTCGCTCAGCGGTGGCGGCCATGCTCTCCACCATATCTCGGTTGGTCGCGGAGAAGCGCACGTTATTTTTAAAGAAGTCGCAGTGGGCGAGCACGTGGGCGACGATCAGCTTGTTCTGGATCAGTGAATTGCCTTCCAGCAAAAAGGCGTAACACGGATTCGAGTTAATGACAAGCTCGTAGATTTTGCTAAGTCCGAAATCGTATTGCATCTTCATCTTGTTAAACATTTTGCCAAAGCTCCAATGCGAAAACCGGGTTGGCATTCCGTAAGCCCCAAACGTATATATGATATCGGCGGGGCAAATTTCGTAGCGCATCGGATAATAATCAAGACCAAACGAGTCGGCGATCTCCATAATTTCTGCGATGGCATATTCGAGCTGTTCTAATTCGCTGCTCAACTAGCGGCACCTCCTTCGCGCTTGTGGAAGAACCGTTTTAACGCGTTGTAAACTTCGCCTTTTTCCTTAATGACGTAATACATGAATTTCTCTTGCTTGATCGTCCGGTAGGCGGACATCAAGGTACTGCCGCGATTGTACTGATTGACTTCCCCGTAGCCAAACATGTTGCTGCGCTTCATCAGCTCGCCAATCAGCTTGACGCAGCGCTCGTTATCGGAAGTCAGGTTATCCCCGTCGGAGAAGTGGAAAGGATAGATGTTGTAGCTGGACGGCGGGTAACGGGTGTCGATGATTTCCAGCGCTTTTTGATAGACCGAGGAGCAGATGGTGCCGCCGCTTTCCCCGCGGGTGAAGAACTCTTCCTCACTGACCTCCTTGGCCTCAGTATGATGGGCGAGAAACACAATTTCGACCTTCTCGTACTGACGCCGCAGGAATCGGGTCATCCAGAAGAAGAAGCTGCGCGCACAGTATTTCTCGAACGCCCCCATTGAACCGGATGTATCCATCATCGCAAGGATCACCGCGTTGGAGTGGGGCACAACGACGTCCTCCCATGTTTTGTAGCGGAGATCGTCCGGCGTAATGCCGTGGATGCCAGGAGTTCCGGCGGTGGCGTTACGGCGCAGATTCTCCAGGATCGTACGTTTCTTGTCGATGTTGGACATGAGGCCTTTTTTGCGGATATCGTTAAAGCGGATAGATTCGGTTTCCAAATCTGCCTTGTCTTTTTCCTCGATATAAGGCAATTCCATCTCTTCGAACAGCATATCCTCCAGTTCTTCGATGCTAATCTCCGCTTCTACGTAATCGTAGCCCGGCTGATCACCGGCCTTGCCGCCTTTCCCGCCTTTTCCATTATCCTTCGGGCTGTCTTGGCCGAGTACGTCTCCCACCTCGCTGCTCCCGTCGCCTTGGCCAACATGCTTATGTTTTTGGTAATTATGGATGAAGCGGTACTCTTCCAAATTGCGGAGGGGGACCTTAATGATCTGCTTGCCGTCTGACATGATGATATTTTCTTCGGTGATGAGATCTGGCAGATTTTGCTTAATAACCTCTCTCACTTTCTCCTGATGACGTTGTTGATCCTGATACCCTTTCCGGTGCAGCGACCAGTCCTCTTTGGAGACGACAAAGTGATATCGATCAGGCGTTGGCATAGATGAACACCTCCATATCGGGATTTCCCGGAACGCTATATTTGTGGATGTAAATAAAGTATATTCACGGAGAGGGGCGATATGTGAGGGAGCTTGCGCCGGTTTGGAAACAATAAGGCTGGAAAAAGGCGGAGATTCCCGTTAAGCTAATAACAGTTAGATTAGGTTAGGTTTGCGAAGGGGGTCACGAATTGGTGCCGATGAATCAGGTATGGCTGGAGCTATATGAAGCCGCGGATCAATTTAAGAAGCTGAAGCCATGGGAATGGCTTTCGAACGTTCATTTGTTTGGGGTTCGCAGTCCATGGGATCACCGTATCGGATATTGCTGCGTGATGGGGAGCGGCAAGGAAGTGTTTGGTATGGCCGTTTATTTGGGAACGGAGGGCCTGCAGACGGTGCTTGACATGTTAAATGGGGAATTCATAGGCGATCCGCTGTTTGCGCAGCATTGTTATATGCTGTCCTTTGGCAGCCGGGACGAGCTGTACCCGGAGGAATATGAACGGGTGAAGGAGTTAGGTTTATCCTTTCGCGGCAAAACTGCCTGGCCGTCCTTCCGTCTCTACGAGCCGGGTTACGTGCCTTGGCCGATAACGGACCGGGACGATATTGTCTTCTTGACGGAGATCCTCAGACAAGCGATGGAAGTGAGTCTTTCCTATCGGGAGGATCCCGATGCTCTATTGGAAGGCAACGGGGAACGTTTTCTCGTGCGGATTCCCGTTACCGGGGAGGGTGCGGGTACGACCGAATGGATCAGCGAATGGCTCAAGCCGGACCAGGCGGATCGGCCGCTGGAGCCAGCCGGACGAGCGGTCATGGTGGACGAGCTGCGCATGGTCAAAGCAAGGCGTGCAGTCAGCGGTGATGCGGGGGTCTGGGAGGTAGACAGCTTTTTTATCCCCATGCCCATTGAAGACGAGGAACGTCCGTTTTATCCGACGATGAACGTGATTGCGGATCAAGAGACCGGGCAGATCCTGCATTACGGGTTGACCAAACAGGCGGAAGCGTCCGAGAACCTTGCGGATGGTCTGCTGGGGTTGATCGAGACGTATAGAGTGATGCCGATGCGGCTTGTGGCCCGTACTTCCAGAGTGCTGGACGAGCTGGCATCGGTGATCGCAGGGTTTGGACTTGTCTGCAGTGTAGAACCGCAGCTGCCGGCGATTGAGGAGTTCCAGCAATCGGTAGGAGGCAAGCTATTATAACTAGATAAGTGCAGGATGATAGCCGGGGTTTCCAGCGTAGTTGCTGGGAGTCCCGGTTTTTTTAAGATATCAGAAAGTATACACTTCGGGGCATTAGCATCCTGATATCGCAAGAAAAACTTCCGCTAAACGCGGTCTGTCTACTTTGAAT
>NZ_JAWDJI010000089.1:0-3546 GCF_032465655.1 Paenibacillus sp. 3LSP
TGCATTTTCCTGTGTCCGCCTCAGGATTTATTTGTTCAAGTTCACGGATTCAGGTGTAACTAAAAAAGGATGAATATGTCAATAAATTAATATAATAACATTAATGAAAAAATGAACCATAAATGAAGGGTTACAGATAAATCTAATATATTTAAGGTGTGGTCATCTTTTTCTCAACCATTCTAGCGAGTTTAATAGCACCTTGATCGATATATTTGGCATAATAGTGTGACAAGATAAACATGGGCACCATGGAAACCAAAAACGTTAATGCAAATGCCATATTATAACTCAAATTACCAATCACTTTGCTAAATAGGAACGCGGAAAACGTGTTTAGGAAAGTGAAATGAATGAGATAAAGCGAAAACGAAACCTGCCCTAAATAAACAAACGGTTTCCATTCAAACACACGCTGCAGCAATGCTGAGCGAAGCAAAACAAACAAAATCATAGCGGCACCTAGAGTGTGCGCTAAACGGCGGGGATCGATATGAAATTGAATCCACAGATTGATCAAATTTGTCCACACTTCTATAGGTTCGTACATATTATCAGTTAGTGAAGTGTAAGGTGCCGAGCCTAAGTAAATTCCCATCAGTAATACGGATACTTTTATCGTTTTACCTTGAATCCATTTATACTTGAGTAAATCGGCGAGAAGCATTCCCCACAAAAAAGCAACAAAATAGGTTTGAATCAATACAACGGATAGGATCCCATACACAATCCATCTCTTTTTCGCGCGCCCAAATAATGCAATAAAGCCAAATATCAAGTAAGAACCCAGTAACTCATAACTCATTGTCCAGAGGACGGGATTGTAAGGATGAGCCTGAAAGCGGAAGAACGGATCAAATACAGCTGCTTTAATTACGGTATATAGATTGGTATCTAATTCATAGTAATTTTTTTTCATATCCGTCCATGTGGTTCCCCATATGGCTTGAAGATGAACACTATTTGTTATAATGGCCAGGTACACAAGCATTACAGAAACCGCCGCTGGTACGGCAAGCCGAACGTACCTTCGGATCGCACTGGATTGCAACGAATGATGGAAAGTTTCGCTATCAAGTCTTTTTTCAAATATTTTGACACTGAGCACATAACCACTCAGCACAAAGAACATACAAACGGCAAATTGTCCATTATAAAACAAGTTAATTGGAGAATGCCCGTACCAGGTATCCCACTTCCAATGAGCTTGCTGGGGGTTGCCATTTAATGCCGCTGGATAAAACACTTGAATATAATGCGAAATCACCACGACAAATGCGGCAAGACCTCTTATTCCGTCAAGATAGAGCAGCTTTCCTTCTCTCATGTTGTCATTAAGCTTATCCAACGATTAATATTTCTCCTTTTAAGAAAATAAAATTTCTATGACCTCAATTTGGAAACTAACTCTTTAATATATTACTATATATTCCAATTTTGTAAATGTATTAGATGATTTGTCAAAGAAACTTCTAATTTTGCAACAAGATCTAGCAATGCTAGGGAAAGCCCGAAGTATAATAAACTACTGTATGAGGAGGGGGGACGATGCAGTGGCAGGAAGGAAGTTATTTCCCGATCAATTCGTCCTTCTTTTCGTGCTCGATTATCGCGAGGAAGAGGGGAAGAAGAGTGTTACGGAAGTAGCCCC
This sequence comes from Paenibacillus sp. 3LSP, assembly GCF_032465655.1. Classification (NCBI taxonomy): domain Bacteria; kingdom Bacillati; phylum Bacillota; class Bacilli; order Caryophanales; family Paenibacillaceae; genus Paenibacillus; species Paenibacillus sp. 3LSP. The sequence goes on from NZ_JAWDJI010000089.1 coordinate 1,652, forward strand.
TGTAAGAACCGTTCCGGACCATGAGGCTAACAAGGCGTTCTTTAATGTGGAGCCAGGTCAAATTGTGTATTATACTTCAAATGAAGAATGTGTCATCTATATTGAGGTATAGCCCTTAAGTCAGAATTCTAAATTTACTTCACCTATTTACAAACCGACGGTCTGTATTTATAATGAAGATACATCAAATTTAAAGAATTTTCCGGAGGGTTCGTGTTGAAACAGGAGAAGCGCAGACAACGGACGTTAAGACGGCTGATCGATGCAACGAAAGAGTTGATTCAGGAGAAAGGATGCCATTCGATTACGATGCAGGACATCATGAGCAGATCCGGCCTGTCCAAAGGCGCAATTTTTCATTATATCAACAGCAAGGACGATATCTTTGTGCTGATCCTGCAAGAGGGGCTTGAAGAAACGAACCGACGCTTCATGAATGAGATTGAGCAAGGACGTCGGAACTTTGATGATCCGATGCAGAAGATTAAGGACAGCATTGTTGAATTCGAAAACCCGCAGAACGTGACCAACAAAGTGCTTGTGTATTTGTTTGGCAAGGAAGAGGACCCGGCCGTTGCAGAGGCTCTGAAGCAGTATTATGAGCGGACCGTTTACTTATCCCGGCTCTGGATTGAAACGGGTCAGCAGCACGGCGTTATTCCTGACACGGTCGAGGCTGGCAAAACTGCAGAGTTGTTTACGCTGATGACGCTGGGATTCCGAATTCGCGCAAGAATTCCGAACGTGCAAACGCTGGTTAATGCACAGGACTTAACTTCACTGATGAGGAACATTTTGAGCCCCGTTAGAGAACGGGAAGAGAAAGGGTGATCGGTTGTGGGATTGTGGTTAACCTTGCATGTACTAGGTGTCTTATTGATGGTGGGAAATATCATCACGGCGGCATTTTGGAAGAGCCGGGCAGACCGGACCGGGAATCCACAAATTATGCACTATGCGGCTAAGAACGTGATGATCGCGGATTATATTTTTACGATTCCTGGACTGGTCCTGATCGTCCTTTCCGGCGGCATGATGACAGGCGGCTTGGGCTACTCATTAACGGGGCTGAATTGGCTTACTTTATCTCTGGGCTTGTTTGCCGTGAGCGGATTGATTTGGCTGATCGCCAGAGACTCGACGTTGGCGTTTGATCCTAAATAAGATAAAGATACCCAATTTTCAGGAAGGATAGAGTGCGATGAATAAACCGAAAGTGGCGGTCATTGGCAGCTTGAATATGGATATTGTGGTGGAAACGCGCCAGCATCCGCAGGTTGGGGAAACGCTGCTTGGCGAACAGATTCGCTTCATATAAGTACCAAGGAACAATATCAATGGAAGAGAATAAAAGTAGTGAAAAAACTACAATAGGATTTATGCTAGATGAAAGTTCTATTTTTGAGGTAGCTTATTAGAAAATATTACCTATGGGTTGAAAGAAGAACAGATTGATATAAATAATATTAGGAAGGTATTAAATCAGGTCAAATTAGAATATTTATTTGATAAAACTGAAGGATTAAATACCATATTGGATGAGCCTACTTCCGGGCTCGATGATTTGACAGAACAAATCGTATGGGGAAACTTTCGTAGAGAATGTAATGACTCGACTATTCTTTATACAACACATCACAAACAAATCATCTATAGTACTGACCGAGTTCTACAAATAAGTAATGGAAAAATAAACAATGCTGTGAATATAACAGAAAATTATAGTCTACGTTTCCAAACTTAAATATAAATCCCATAACCAGTGAACTGTTAGTTTCAGCTAGAAAATTAGATTAGTATCAGAAAATAATTTTGATAGTTGAGACAGAAAAATAACTACTTAGTTTCCCCTGAAAAAGTCAGGGTGTTTTGAGCATAATTAAAAGGAATTCAGC
>NZ_JAWDJI010000090.1:0-35854 GCF_032465655.1 Paenibacillus sp. 3LSP
ATAGGGGCTTATCTGATGGATCACGAGCAACTAACCTTGAAAGAAGCAACGCTAAAAATGAAAAGCATGAGTCCCGACCAATACAAACGGCTTGCAGAAGAAGTGCATCGAATCTTGGCAAAGGACACTCAAAAGGAATTTATTGTTAAATACAATCGGAAATCTATCTATAATCGAAAACTGCAACTTAGCGAATCCAGCAGGATGCCTTCTGCGACGGCCAATTTATATGGGACACTTCTGGAGAGGTTGCAGCGGCAGAAATGGTTCGATGAAGTAGCCCAAAAACTATTCATGCGTTTGATGGAGCGGGAAGTGAAAGAAGCATCTCCTTTTGAGAAAGTACTAAGTAAGGGGGGGGCAAGCATATCCATATTAAACAATGTTTTTTACGTAGAGGATAAACAAAAGAACCGATTAGCGTTAGCGTTGCTTATTCATGAACCAACAGGAACTGAGCTCATCTGGTTGAGGAAGAAGATGCAACTGTTTATCGGTAAAATCTTTTCGGACCCAGCATTTCGTACCAGGGTTGCTAAAGAATTGAACACATAGTGGATATGGTGGGGACAAGATGAATATAGTTTTGGTAGTTTGCAAAGCGTTCTTCGTGCCTCTTATACTTAATATTATTTTACTTGTTATGCGCTTCAAAATCTGGAAGAATTGGCTGATATTCGGTTCATTCTCGTTTTTTTGGTCAGTGTTGATGTTGATGTATACCGATTGGTCCCTTATCAGTCAATATCTACGTATAGCGATGATGTGCTTTTTGCCCATTGCTATCCTGGTCTCGTTTTGGAGACATAGAGGAATATCATGGGAATATAAGAAACGTCCGCCATTCCTGTCCTTTCTGCGATGGCTTTTAATCATTCCAGGAATTTTACTTGTGGTGGTAACAGTCTTGCGAGTTACAACAGTTTTCTTCGACAGCCAGTCTAATAGGGAGGCTGTTCAGATAAAATTCCCGTTAAGAGGCGGGATATACAGTATCTCACATGGCGGTAATTCAAGTGCATTGAACTATCATTATGAGTATCCGTCCCAAAAATACGCAATCGATATTGTCAAATTGAATATATGGGGGATCAGCAAAAGGAATTTTTTGATGTCTCGGAATTTGGATGATTACGTGATTTACAGTGAGCCGGTATATAGTCCCGTCTATGGGAAAGTGGTAAAAGTAGTTGATGGGATGAGTGATGCTTTTAAAACCGGTCCTCTGTCAACGAGATCCAATATGGTCGTCATTGAATATAAAGATTTTTATATCCTACTGCTTCATTTAAAAAAGGGAAGCATTCAAATAAAGGAAGGAGACCTTGTTGAGGCAGGACAAAAGATTGGCAAGGTTGGAAATTCGGGTTACAGCACAGAGCCACACCTTCACATTCATGCGATCAAGAAGACCGAGGGGAAAAACGAAGAATTTAGAGGCCCTTCTGTCCCGCTGGTTGTGGATGGTACCCAGCTAAAACGCAATGACTTAATTCTGAATGAACGAATTTTGTTTAGATAAAACGGTCGTGGGGTGGAACAATAAATGAAAATAAAAGTTGCTATTGAGATAGGGGTAAAAGCGATTGCGCTTACAATGGGACTAACATTTCCTTATGTGCCTATTTGGGGGAAAGTCATATTTTTAATTGTATTCTGGATATTACGTATAAGGGACATTGAAAACGACAAAAAGTGGACCAGCGTTTCTGCCATATTTCTTATAGGTATGATCGTAGCTTATATGGCCAAGCAGTTTTTATGAATAGAAGACGGGATATGCCGTTCAGCCGACTACTAATGGCTAGGAAGGCATTTTTACTATTTTGCTAGGATAAAATTCCCTTTTCTCCCAATGAATGATATACTCTAAATATGTGATGTTTATCATATGATTCGAGACTGAAAAGTGGTAAGAAACCAACTTGCTCGCTCATTGGTAGCTCGGAGGGGATTTTCTTTGGAACGGTGGTTTAAACTGTTACGATGCCCCATTCACGATATGGATGTCGCTACACAAGAATGGGTCTATCGTTCTTTTTCTCAGTTTGTCCACAAGGATATTTTTTCCATAAGCGATGATCATGAACTAACTAAGGACATTACACAAGAAGCGTTTATTAAGGCAGTCAAACATGGGCCACGACTACAATCAGATGAAAATATACCAGGTTGGATTAGGCGGGTTGCCCGGAACACCGCCATTGATTTCCTAAGAAAATGGAATAACGGCCATCGGATGGTTGGCTATATATGCGATAGTATATATGCAAAAGTTCGAAACGAAGTCAGTGTTGCAAGTGAAGTTGAGACCAAAGTGAAAATTGAATTGCTTTATTTGGCTCTCAGCGAATTAAAGTCAGACTATAAGACCGTATTGCTATTGTTTTATCTCTCTGGAAAATCGTATCGTGAAATCAGTAAGGAGTTGAATCTGGGAGAAGCTGTTGTCAGCCAGCGGCTGGCGAGAGCTCGCAAAAAGTTGTTGCAACATTTTCTGGAAAAATGGGCTGATCATGATGAATGAACAGGGGATTCATTCCCCCTTAAAGGGTCCCTTTTTTGCCGCAGCTTGCAGGGGAGGAGACGTCGCCACTTCCCGGCTGGCGGTTTCGGAGGATAGCCCGCTCCTTGGCGGATGCGCCCCCGCTGCCAAGATAGGCGCGCATCCGGGTGGACACCTCACGCTGCAAGCCGGCCCACAAAATCCGCATCTTGCCATGGTATCCCCGGCAGCGGTAGTCCGCCTGAATGCCGTTCTCGTCTTGACGAATCCGTTCGATTTCAATGTTCCGTTCGCGGAATTTGCCTTGAATCTCCGAGAGGACCAACGCGACACGGCGCTCGCCGCCGCGGATGAGATCGACGTAAGCTTCCGGGCTCTTCAGCAGCCCGCTTTGTTCGAGAATTCGGGCGTCCCGCTCGAATACCTTCTGTAAGAAACCGAGCAGCAGCGCGCTCTTGATGAGCGCCAGTTCTTCTTCCTTGATGCCGGGAACGGCCATGGAACAACACTCCTTTACGCGAACTTATGTTCCTATCATACCCCCGCGCAACGTTTTTAATCAAGGGGTCCCATGAAACTTTTCCATTGACTTCTCAATGCAGGGCGTGGTATGATCTATCTTGTCGCTGCAAAATATGATTTTGTACGATATCGACTATGCGGTCGTGGCGGAATTGGCAGACGCGCACGGTTCAGGTCCGTGTGGGCTAACCCCCCGTGGAGGTTCGAGTCCTCTCGACCGCATCGATTTTTAACGAACAAGAGCTCTTGATTGACCTTTATGGTGATCGAGAGCTCTTTTTTTGCTCATTGTTGTGAGAGATCGTGTTGACAAATCCCCAGAGCCAGCCTAATATCAACTTAACTTAAACGTTTAAGTTTAGAACATTAATCGTTTAAGTTAAATTTGCTTGCCGAAGGGATGGTTACGAATGGGAGCGGAAATCGTTACACTTGCTAATGTGTACTCCAGGTTTTTGGGCAATGCTCGGGAGGTTTATGTCTATTTGCCTACTTCTTATGCGGAAGCGGAGCATCGTCGGTACCCGGTGCTTTATGCGCAGGATGGACAGCATATGTTTGCGTCTGATTCTAAGGGAGACTCTTGGGAGATGCACCTAACGGCCGAGCGGTTAAGCCGGGAAGGTCGGATGGAAGAAGTGATTATCGTGGCGGTATCGTCCATTGAGGATCAACGGGGCTCGGAGTATTTCCATGATCATCCGGGAGTTCGAGAAGCTTTCAATACGACTTGTAAAGGGGATCTGTACGAAAGGTTTCTCATTGAGGAGCTGAAGCCGATGATCGATGCTAAGTTTCGGACATTAACGGACCGGGAGCATACGGCGATCATCGGTTCTTCTGCGGGCGGACTTGTCTCTTATCATATCGCTTTTCGTCGTCCGGACATCTTTGGACAGGTGGCGATCCTGTCGCCTTTTCTGGTGCATGCGGTGGTGAATGAACCAAGGGACCATATGAACCATCTTGAACCGGTACGCGAGCAAAAAATATACCATTCCTTCCCGGTCAAACCGCCCGCGCTGCGCGTTTGGGTCGATATCGGCGGTGCGGAGGGGCTGATCATGCCTCGTCACGTCCGGGCGTTTGTGGATGAATTGATCCAAAGCGGTTTTGCGCCGGGCGAGGATTTGATGTTTTTACTTGATGAGGCGGCGGGCCACTCCCAAGTCGCTTGGGCCAGACGGTTGCACTCCCCGCTGCTGTATCTGTTTGGCGAGATGGGACGCCCGCGCAGTATCAGGCTGGACGGGAGAAGACAAGTGGGGCTGCAAGGGCATCGGGTTTGGCTCTATCCCCAAGTGACCTGCGACACAGGCTTCGAAATGAGTTTACTCAAGGCAGACTATACGGTGGACTGTCCGGAAGTGCTGACGGTGGGACCGGACGGCTTGATCGTTCCGCAGGCCGAAGGGAAAGCTGATGTAACGGTCAGCTTCGGCGGGCTTACCGCACTGACGAGCATCGAGGTGATCCCGGACTTGTCCGAGCACGTGCAAGTTGAAATCAGCGTGACCGTTCCACCGTCTACCCTGGCGGATGCTCGAATTCACGCGGGGTTCGAAATCCCGAAAGTTCGAGACGGGTTCTATCAGGGGAGCTTCTTGCTGCCTAGAGACCTGGTATTTGATGTGAAGGTATCGCGAGGCTTTGGATTCCATGAGCGCAGGGCAACGAGCCGACGCTTTGACACCTCCGAGCCGGTTCGTCTGCATTTCATCGTGGAGGAGTGGGAGGATGACCCAACTGCCTAATCCTTTATGGACCAAGGCAGTAGCGATTCCCTTCCGGGATATGGTATCATCCTACCAAAGTGCTAGAGATTTGATGAGGTGTTGGCCGTGAAAAAAGCAACCTTGAAGGATATTGCCCGTGAAGCGAAGGTTTCGGTGGCAACGGTTAGTTACATTTTAAATCATGTGGACAACCAGAAAATTACGGATGAAACGCGCTGCCGTGTGTTGGAAGCCGCGAAGAAGCTAAATTATATCCCTAGCCTTGCGGCACGTTCGCTTGTCCGGGGGAAATCCGGCATGGTGGCCTTGCTCTTCTGCCGCAGCGAGCGGGACGGGTTATGGAAGCAGCTCTATTACGGCAGATTAGCTGAACGGATGGAGATGCTCTGCAATCAGGCAGGCTATCACCTGCTTGTGCTGGGGATGGACGCCTTGCGGCCCAATCCAGAGATCATCCGGCAGCGGGAGGTGGATGGGGTGCTGTTGGCCGGAGTGAAGCAGGACGTCTTCCGGGACATTTCCGTCCATTTTAGCTTTGGGGTTCCGATCGTACTGCTCGATACCCATATCGACGATCCGCTGTTTCATAAAGTTGTGATGGATTACCGCAAGGCGTTTACCTTATGGAGAGAGCAATCGGCCGCGACCGCACGGCGCTTTCTGGTGTTGGATGACTTCACGAATGAGAACACGATGAAGATCATCATGGATGCGGCAGAACTCGAACCGGAAGCCATTTTCGTGCTCACAGCGGACAACGTGGACCATTTGCCCGATTTTCTGGCGCGGTTTCGAGGGGGCGCCGGGATTGTGATCAACGAGTTTGTTGGCATGCTTGTTGCGAACGCCTCACGAGGACTGGACGTGGATCTGACCGTCCTTTGTACGAGCGGCTGTCCTGAAGTGCTGCCTTCGACGGTCCACAAGCTCACCTCAGAAGCAAATCGCGGACAACTGGAGGTTGCTTTTCAGATCATGCAGTTTTATATCGAATCGAAGGACAAGCCCCCTTCAAATGCAAGCTCCAAAACTCAAGTGGGATATGAAGAATACGTTTCGATTCCATTGCAGCAAGTGAATGCCGAGGGCTAACTTCCCTCCGCTTCGTACGCCTCTTGCCACGATTATCCCTTTCGTTCAGGAAGCTATAAGCCGGGAGCGGGCAAGGTGAAGTGAAGGGAGAAAGCAGGTGCAGTGATAGGCGGTCATCAAGCGGGTTGCGGGTTCCTGATCAAACGGGATAATCCTGCAAAAGCCCCGGCCCATTTATACCTCCGGGCCCCCGCCGCAGCCTTACATCGATTTCCGAATGCTCCCCGGCGAATGCGCTGCTGCACCTTCCCGATACTGCCCCGGTGTCATCCCCTCTATCTTACGGAAGGAGCGGATAAAGTTCTGCGAGTTGTTGTATCTCAGCTTGGCCGCGATCTCCTTGACGGGCATTTCCGTATTGCGCAGCCATTCTTTCGCCATCTTGAAGCGGTACATCGTGAGGTACTCGCTGAAGGAGCAGCCCGTTTCTTTCCGAAAAATGCTGCTGATGTAGTTCGCGTTGTAATGAAGACGGGCGGCGCAAGCCTCCAGGGTTAAATCGGTGTCGTACTCGTGGTGAATCAAATCGATAATTTTCTCCGAAATATTTTGGTACTGGGCGTTTTGCCGGTTATGAAAGATGCGGATCATCGGGTGAATGACCGTCGTCCAGAACCAATCCTCGATTTCTGCTTTGGTGTGCAGCCCAAACATCTCTTCAAACAAAGAACCGCTGCCTGCAGGCCGGATCTGGTGCAAGGCGATCCCCGCTTCCTGCATCATTACCAGCAAATTATTCAGCAGGCGGGTCAGCGGGATTTGATATTCCTGCGGCGTCAGCTCTTGGTTGAACATGGAGTTGAACAGCCGCGCATTCACTTCCTTGGCCTTCTCCGTTTCCGCCAGCTTAATGGCGTCTAGCAGCTCGTTTTCCTTATGCGTCGGATAGTTCACGTTCAGGACATGCTTGCCGGAGTTGAGGTTCTCGTATTGAATAATGACCCCCGTCCCGAGCTTCATCCGATATTTTAATGCCTCCATCCCCTCGCGGTAAGCGATGGGCAGTTTTGAGATGGACTGAAATGACAAGCTTAGACCAATGCTGACATGGACTTTCAGGCATAGATGGATTTCGTGCTGCAGCTTCTCCGTCCAAGTATATACGGTTTGGTGGAACGAATCAGGCTCCTCTTCAGCACTTCCGATCAACGTCACGATGGTTTGGTCCATAATCACCGGGGTGAACCGGCTGCGGGGATCCAGCAACTCCTCGATGATATTTTGCGCGGCGAACAGCAGCAGGTTAAGATCCTTTTTGCCATAGGCTGAATCCTCCGTAAAATCCAGGGCTAAGGTAAACACCGTCATCGTTCGCCAAGCGCGGATCTGCTCCTGGTAGCCGTACTGTTCGAGCTTCTCTAGTAATTGGCTTTTGGTGTAGCGCCCTTGAAACGCTTCAATCAAGGAGAACGCCCGCACTTGTCGGATATGCTGCCGAACTTCCGTTTCAAGCTGCGATTTGGACTGGAACAAACGATCATACTCTTCACCAATGAGTTCAAACTCATCGGCATGGGTCCGGCGGACATCGGTTTTGCGCCGGCCGATGAGATGCAGAAGGCGTTCGATCGGCGAGTACATCCGGCGTGAGCCGAACCAGGCCAGCCCGACCGACAACACCAGCATAAACAGGCAGACATAGAAGGTGAACAGTCCAATTTTGCCGGCTTCCCGGGTCAGGCTGCCGATGGAGGTGACTGATAGATACATCCATCCGTTCAGCTGGGAGCGCAAGTAGGTGACGGCATAAGCTTTCTTGCCGATGTGCGTCTGAAATTGCCCGGAGGGATGAGTTTCGTCCGCGAGCAAGGAGGTATCCTCCCATCCGGTTTCCTCCAGCTGACGGCCGATCCATGAAGGATCAGGATGCATCAGGATTTGCCCGTGCTCATCTGCGACAATCACCAGGTCCTCGGTCTGAACGTCCGTCGCCACAACGTCTTGCAGGCTGCAGGCAGGAAAATTGGCCAATGCCAGTCCGTATTTATGCAAGCTGGAGACCGGCAGCTTCTTGATCAGGCTGATGCTGTAATGGCAAGGTGCTGAATCCGCATTCTCCTCGCTATAAAACCAGGAGGACGGCGTTAACATCCAGGTGGTATCATTTGGCGTATCCATCAGCTGTTCCAGGCCCTCACGGTCCTTATATTCACTCATCCGATACAGCCCGGAGTTCTTCACCATCCAGTCCTGCTGGAGATTCATCAACACGACATCCTCCAGCTTCGTATCGAAGAATTGCATGTTGCGGATTTCATTCCGCAGGTCGTTATATAGTTTGAAATCGCTTTCAGATAACGGGTTTTGAAGAGCCTGTTTGAGCACGGTCGAGTTGACGACTTGATTTAACGTTTGGTTGACAGTTGTTAACTTCCGTTCTACATTGGAGTTAATTTGCGAAATTAGCTCAATTTTGCTTCGGTTGACATTTTTTTGGATTTCTCGGGTTGAAGTCAGATAGGAAAACGTTCCGATGAACAGGACGGGCAGTGTACTTACGGCGATTGTAAAAATCATCAGTTTGCTTAAGAAGCTTAAAGGTTTCACCAATCTCAGCACCTGACCTTATCGTTAAAAAGTCGTTAATTCCAAGTGTATGATGTCTGTCAAATAATAGCAATAATCATCTCGTGAGGCAATAATCATTTTGTATTATTCTTCGGTTTGAGGGGGGCTTTGAGCAATGATTAGAACAAAAGGCGGGGACCGCGGGTTATTCGCGACAGCGTTGCTCTTACTCGTGCTTGTATTCTTGGTTTCCTTGCTAAGCGGGTGTATAAACCGGGATACGCAACTTCAGGCATCCGATTCGGATCGGCCGTATTTGTCCGTGTTGGTGCCGCTTCACTTTCCTCAGCCGCCATCGAAGGAGGTGGTAGCCAAAATCGAGGAGTTAACCGACATGCGACTGGATCTTAGATGGGTGCCGGAGGGCGTTTATACCGACAAAATGTTGACGGGGTTAACCACCAACTCCCTGGTGAAGGTCAGCTTTGTGAAAGTATCGGATTATCACATGGTGAAAAATGCGATTCGTTCCGACGTCTTCTGGGAAATTGGGCCGTATTTGGCAGAGTTCCCGAACCTGAGCAAGGTGGATCCGAACATATTAGATCAGACGGCCGTAGACGGCAAGATTTATGGGCTGTATACCGAACGCCCTTCCTCAAGGCAAGGGGTCATTTTGCGCAAGGATTGGTTGGAGCGGCTGGGGCTGGAGGAGCCCAAGACACTGGATGAGCTTTATGAAGTGCTGCGGCAGTTTACATACGGAGATCCGGATGGCAACGGGGAGCAGGACACGCTTGGTGTCGTGGACCGGAACGATTTGGTTTACGGTATTTTTAAGACGCTTAGCTCCTATTTTGGCACCCCCAACAACTGGAAGATTGAGGACGGCAAGGTCATTCCGGAATTTATGACGGATGAATATTTGAATACGATGAATTTTATGAAAAAGTTATACGACGAGAAGCTGATCAATTCGGATTTTCCGCTTACCAGCAAAGAGGTGCAACGAGATCGGTTCATCCGCGGGGAGGCGGGCGTTCTGATCGGAAGTATGACCGACGTGCAGCGCCTTGCCATTGAAGCGCGGGCCATCAATCCGGATGCGGATTTTACGCTGGTGAACCGGATTAAGGGGCCGTACGGGTACAAAGTGTGGTCGATTCCGAATTTTAACGGTTTGTATCTATTTTCGAAGAAAATGATTCCTACCGAGCAGGATCTCAGAGACGCGCTTCGTTTCTTCGACCGAACGATGGATCGGGATGTGGCTAATTTAATGAAATACGGCTTTGAAGGCAGACACTACCGGACGGAAAACGGGATGGTTATTCTGCCGGAAGAAACGTCGCAGCTCCGGGTGAACGAGGTGAATCCGCTATATTCGCTGATGATTGCCGATATCAGCAACCCCAATATTATGGAGGTTGCACAAAAAGAGCATTTGACTCAAATTGCCGAGCAGCTTAGCAAAGACAATGAAGCATTCCTGGTGGACGATCCGACGGTTCGTCTCAGCTCACCGACTTATGATGAGAAGAGTGCGGAGCTGTCCACGATCATAAGCGATGCCACCTACAACTACATCCTGGGGCGCATCGACGCCGAAGGCTTCCACCAAGAGATTGAGCGCTGGAAGCAAAGCGGCGGTCAGGTCGTAATCCGCGAATTTGAGGAAGCGCTATCACGCCGATAATCATTAGTTCAGGTTTAGCGCTGAGCCGCTGCCGTTATGAGGAAATGATTGTTTCCGTACCTTGGTCATGACGATACTGTGGAAGAGTAAGTAATCCAAACCATGGGAGGTCCAAAGGCTATGAAGAAACAATCCTTCATCCTCATTCTGACCGCACTGTTAGCGCTAAGCGTTGTGCTGGCCGGTTGTGGAAGCGCTAACAATAAGAAAGGCAGCAATTCAGCAGCGACAGAGCCGGCTGCAACCACGGCGGATAACGGCGCGAACCCAACCGCAGAAGCGGAGAAACCAACGGAAATTACGATTATGCTGCCGTTAAATACGTCGGAGACGCCGCCGGATACGATCAAAGCGGAACTAGAGAAGCTGACGAATACGAAGCTGAACTATCAGTTTTTCCCGGCAGACACGTATGAAGAGAAGCTGAACACCGCATTTGCCACGGGTTCCTTGCCCCAAGTGACCTATCTCAAAAACCAAACCACGTTTATTCAAATGAAAGAAGCGATTAAGGACGGACAGTTTTGGGAAATTGGCCCGTTGTTAAGCGAATTTCCGAATCTGAACAAATTGAAGCCGGAAATTCTGAACAACACGAAGGTGGAAGGCAAGCTGTACTCCCTCTATATCGGCAGACCGCTGGCCCGCCAGGGGATCATCTACCGCAAGGATTGGGCCGATAAGCTAGGCTTGTCCGCACCGGCTAATGTGGACGAATTGTTTGAAATGGCCAAGGCGTTTACGGAACAAGACCCGGACGGCAACGGTCAAAAGGATACGATCGGGATCGCTGACCGGAACGAGCTGGTTTATGGAGCGTTTAAGACGGTATCCGCCTGGTTTGGCACACCCAACAATTGGGGTGAGAAGGACGGCCAACTGTTGCCGGAGTTTATGTTCCCGCAATATATCGATACGATGGATTTCTTTAAGAAGCTGCGGGATAACGGCTACATGAACCAGGATTTTGCGGCAACCAGCAAGACCGATGCCGTCAATATGTTCACCAGCGGCAAGGCCGGGCTTTATATCGGCGGGTCGATGCAGGACATTGATTCCCTCAACAAGGATCTGATCAAAAATGTGCCGGATGCTGTACTCGACACGCATAGCATGGTAGCCGGTCCCGACGGGAAGTTCGCCCAGTGGATGATTCCGGGCTACAACAATATCATTCTGTTCCCGAAATCGGCGGTGAAGGATGAAGCGGAGCTCAAGAAGATTTTGGCGTTCTTTGACAAGATGATGACGCCGGAAGTAGCCAATTTGATGTATTGGGGCATTGAAGGCACGCACTATACGGTCGTAGAAGGCAAAGCCAAGGCTGCGGATAACAAAGAATTGATCGAGCGCGAAGTGAAGCCGTTTAAGGACAGCGTCATCGGGGAACCCGAAACCAACGGCATGTACGAAAGCTACAATACGCTGCCAGGCCGGATCCATGCGGAAGAATTAATCAAGGAAAACGTCAAGGTGGGCGTGCCTGACCCTACGGCGGCGCTGGATTCGCAAACCTACGCGGAGAAGGGCGTGGAGCTGCAGCAGTTGATTACGGACGCCACGTATCAATATATTTACGGTCAAATCGACAAGGCGGGCTTCGAGAAAGCGATCGAGCAATGGAAGAGCCGGGGCGGTTCGCAAATTATCGAGGAATATAACGCAGCGAGATAACGTCTTATTGAAGGAACATAGGAGGAGATTTATATGAGAGAGGCAACTGTTCCATCCTCCGTTGCGACGAAGCTTCCGTCGCCCGATCGACGCACGAAGGCCGCACAGCTTCGCAAGCGGCTGTGGCGAAATAAATGGCTGTATGTGATGCTGCTGCCCGGCGTGCTCTATTTTATCATCTTCAAATATTTGCCGATGTACGGGCTGATCATTTCCTTTCAGGACTACAAGCCGTATAACGGCATTCGGGGCAGCGAATGGGTAGGATTGGAGCATTTTCAACGGCTGTTTACGGAACCGGATTTTATGATGATTTTGAAAAACACGGTGATCTTGTTTGCGCTCAACCTGTTTATCTATTTCCCGGTGCCGATCATTCTGGCGTTAATGCTAAACGAGCTAAGAGGGAACTTCTTTAAAAGGCTGTTCCAAACCTTCGTCTACTTGCCGCATTTTATGTCCTGGGTCATTATCGTGTCGATTACTTACGTGATGGTGACGATGGACGGCGGGATTATCAATGAACTGTTGGTGTACTTTGGCTTCGAGAAGATCAACTTCCTGCTGAACCCTGACTGGTTCCGGCCGATGTACATCCTTCAGGTCATTTGGCGGGAGGCCGGCTGGGGGACGATCATCTACCTGGCCGGCATGGCGGCCATCGATCCTGGATTGTATGAGGCGGCACGGATGGACGGTGCCGGACGGATGCGTCAGGTATGGCATATTACACTTCCGTCGATCCGGGGTGTGATCATAACGCTGTTTATTTTGAAAATCGGGCATGTGCTGGATTTAGGCTTCGAGCATGTCTATCTGCTGTTGAATTCGATGAACCGGCAGGTTGCGGAGATTATTGATACGTATGTGTACACCGCAGGGCTGCGGCAAGGACAATACAGCTACAGCACGGCGATTGGATTCTTCAAATCCGTCATCGGCCTGATCCTGGTCATGCTGGTCAACAAACTATCCAAGAAGTTCGGGGAGGAGGGCGTTTACTGATGGTGGAGGATCGATCGATCAGCGGTCGTATTTATGCGGCGATTAATTTTACGCTGTTGGCCATAATTTCGTTGATTACGGTGCTGCCCTTCGTGCATGTCGTGGCCGGTTCTTTTACGACAAACGCAGAGCTGGCGGCAAATAAATTCGTGCTGATTCCCAAAGTATGGAGTTTGGAAGCCTATCGGTTTATTTTTTCAACGAACACGATTTTTAGGGCGATGGGGGTTTCCGTTGGCGTCACGCTCGTCGGTACGTTGTTCAGCATGCTGCTGACAGCGCTGATGGCATATGGGCTGGCGCGTAAAGACCTTGATGGCCGAAGAACCATCAATTTTCTTGTTGTTTTTACGATGCTGTTTAACGGCGGCTTGATTCCGACGTTCCTGGTTGTGAAGGAGCTGGGGATGATCGATACGTATGCTTCCTTAATCATTCCCTCTGCGATCAGCGCATTTAATATGATCATTCTGAAGAACTTCTTTCAGAACATTCCGGAGGGCTTGGAGGAGTCCGCGCGGATCGACGGCTGCAACGACTTTGGCATCCTGTTTAAAATCGTGCTGCCGCTGTCCATGCCGGCCATCGCCACGATTTCCCTGTTCTATGCGGTGACGTATTGGAATACGTACATGTCGGCGATTTTGTATTTGAACGACAGCGCCAAATGGCCGATCCAAGTGCTGCTGCGACAAATCGTCGTGCTCGCGAGCGGGCTGGACCACAGCGCCGAATTGGATGGAACTGTGCCGCCGCCGGATCAGACAATCAAGATGGCGGTCATCGTGGTTGCCACTCTGCCGATTTTGCTGGTGTATCCGTATCTGCAGAAGCATTTTGCCAAAGGAGCTTTGCTGGGATCGATGAAAGGGTGAGGGGTCTATGGCGATGAAATCCGAAGCGGAAGGAGTTGGAGAAAGATGGGGCAACGTCCAGACTCTCCTATAGCTTGGGCGAAGAAGGCATGCGATTCGATGATGGACATATACCAGGATGCGGGAACTCTCCCTCCCGCTCATCGCTGGCATTATCATCAAGGCGTCTTTCTGTGCGGGATGGAACAGCTGTGGGAGGTCGTTCAGGAGGAGAAGTACATCCAGTACATTCAACAATATGTAGATGACTTGGTGGATGAGCAGGGCAATTTGATGTTCGCCCGCGATGAGCTGGATGCCGTGCAGGCTGGTTTGCTGCTGTTTCCACTATATGAACGAACCGGGAAGTCTAAATATCGAATCGCTGCTGAGAAACTGCGTTACTTGCTGCTGACGCTGAATCGCACGAGTGAGGGCGGTTATTGGCATAAGGATAAGTATCCGTATCAGATGTGGTTGGATGGACTCTATATGGCCGGGGTCTTTTCGCTAAAATATGCAAATGCGTTCGGGGAATCAGGGCTTCGGGCTGAAGTATTGCACCAGGAGAAGCTGATGCGCAAACATATGCTCGACGCCAAAAGCGGCTTGCTCTATCATGCCTGGGACGAGAGTCGGCGGATGCCTTGGGCGAATCCGGAAACCGGCTGTTCCCCGGAATTTTGGAGCCGCTCGCTGGGCTGGTACGGCTTGGCGCTGGCTCAATTCCTCGATTTGCTGCCGGCAGACGAGCCGGGGAGGGCGGAGCTTGCGAGGGCGTTCTCCAGTTTCGTAGATGCGCTGATCCGTTATCAGGATCAAGAGAGCGGGCTCTGGTATCAGGTGGTTGACAAAGGTGATCGTCCGGATAACTGGCTGGAAACGTCGGGCTCCTGCTTGTTCGTATACACCTTGGCTAAAGCGGTGCAGCAAGGACTGGCCGGTGAAGATGCCGGGCGTGCCGCATTGCGGGGATACGAAGGGCTGACTCAAGTCGTGGAATGGGACGATAAAGGCCGTCTGGTGTTACCGGATATCTGTATCGGTACATCGGTGGGGGATTATGACCATTACGCGGCGCGCCCGAAAGTGAAAAACGATCTGCACGGGGTGGGCGCGTTTGTGATGGCCTGCACCCAAATGGAAATGCTCCTCAGCAGAAAGGAAGATCCTGCGGATGTGCACTTATAATATCGTTGATTATGGGGCTGTGAAGGACAGTGGGGTTCCGGCAACCGCAGCCATAGCGGCCGCAATTACGGCAGCAAGTGAAGCCGGCGGAGGCACGGTGCTCGTGCCAGCAGGAACGTTTGTGACCGGAGCGATTTTCTTGAAGAGCCATGTCGAGCTTAGGTTAAGCCCTGGGGCGGTGTTGTCCTTCAGCACCAACCCGGATGATTATCCGGTCGTACAGTCCAGATGGGAAGGGGTGCAACGGGAGGTCCATGCCTCCTGCATCTACGGGGAAGATCTCGAGAATGTGTCTGTCACGGGGAACGGATGCATCAACGGGAACGGCCAGCCCTGGTGGGAGAAGCACCGGAACCGTCCGGAGGAGCTGCAGTATCCGCGTCCGAAGTTGATCAGCTTCGACCGCTGCCGGAGGGTGACGATTAAAGACGTCACATTGGTCGACTCCCCTAGCTGGACGGTCAACCCGATTTGCTGCCAAAACGTGACGATTGACAACGTATCAATTCTGAATCCGGCGGACTCTCCGAATACGGACGGAATTAACCCGGAATCGTGCTCGAACGTGCGAATCAGCAACTGCCATATCGATGTCGGGGACGATTGCATTGCGATTAAGGCAGGTACGGAGGAGACGGCGGAGCGGGTTCCTTGTGAGAACATTACCATCACCAACTGCACGATGATTCACGGTCACGGCGGGGTGGTAATCGGGAGCGAGATGAGCGGAAGTATCCGGAACGTGACGATCTCGAATTGCGTCTTCCAGCACACGGACCGCGGCATTCGGCTCAAGTCCCGTCGCGGCCGAGGAGGTATCGTTGAGGATATCCGCGTCAGCAACCTCGTGATGAATAACGTGATCTGTCCTTTTATTATGAATCTATATTATTTTTGCGGTCCATGCGGTAAGGAGAAATATGTGTGGGACAAAAATCCGTATCCCATCACGGAGGCAACCCCGCAGTTCCGCCGGATTCATTTCTCCGACATTACCGCGCGCGAAGTACATGCCGCTGCTGGCTTCTTGTATGGATTGGCGGAGCAGTACATTTCCGAAATCACCTTCGACCGTATCGAGATTTCCATGGCGAAGGACGCGATTCCCGGCCGTCCTGCCATGATGGATGGAATCGAGGAGATGGTGCGGCGCGGGTTCTACCTGGGAAATGTGCGGGACGTACGATTTAACCAAGTGTCGGTTGAAAACCACGAGGGTCCGGCTTTTTATATTGAACACGGGGAGGATGTAGAACTTACGGGGTGCCGCTCACTCCGAACTGCTAAGCCGGAGTCTTTAGTGGAGCGGCATTAAGAGGGGTGCAATTTTCGGGTTGAGGACGCAAATATCGGATTTTCCGCCCAGGCAGCAGCAGGGTGCTATAATGATGGCGTATAAACCGATCAACAGGGGGAGGACTCGAACGATGCACGAACATACGGACCGCTCGCGGGTAAAAGGCTTTCTCCGCGCAGAAGGAACAAAAATCGTCAACGGCGATGGAGAGGAGATCCTGCTGACGGGCTGGGGACTGGGGAATTGGCTCTTATGCGAAGGCTATATGTGGTTATCCCATCACTCCCGGTTCGATCGCCCGCGGCGGATTGAGGCCGTCATTCAGGAGTTGGCCGGAGCAGATTATGCCCAGCAGTTCTGGAAGCGTTTCCGAGAGAATTACGTGACCCGCGAAGATATCCGGCGTATGGCGGAGCAGGGGTATAACTCAGTCCGCATTCCTTTTAATTGGAGATTGCTGATGGAGGACGAGCCGGGCATTCGCTGGAAAGAGGACGGGTTTGCATTGATCGACCGCTGTTTGGATTGGTGTGAGGAGTTTGGCCTCTACGCCTTTCTGGATATGCATGGAGCGCCTGGCGGACAGACCGGAGCCAACATCGACGACTCGATCGACGATTTCCCTCGCTTGTTCACCGATGAGGATAGCTGGAACAAAGCAATCCAGCTGTGGAAGGAGTTGGCGCGGCGGTATCGCGACCGCTGGATCGTCGGCGGGTACGACCTGTTAAATGAGCCGGTTCGTCCCGGTTTGATGGAAGGCAAACACGAGGATTACCTCGTTCGGCGGCTGGCGGCATTTTATGATGAAGTAATCGCAGCGATTCGGGAAATGGACGACCGACATCTGCTGTCGGTGGAAGGGCATCACTGGGCGACGAATACGGCAATATTTTATAAACGTTATGATCCCAATATGGTGATCCATTTCCATCGATACGCTTGCAAACCCGGCAAAGAAGCGTACGAGGAGTTCCTTAAGCTGTCCGAGACGCTGGACCAACCGCTATGGCTTGGCGAGACCGGGGAGAACGAGCTGGAGTGGTTTGCGGCGATGTATCCGTTAGCCTTGTCGCTGGGGATCGGCTACAACTTATGGCCGTGGAAGAAGATGGAGCGCGCCAACTCGCCGTATTCGGTGAACAAACCTGAAGGCTGGGACGAGCTGCTGGCTTATGTCGAGGGCGGAGCACGACCAAGTTATGAGCGCGCACGGCAAATTCTTGATGCTTATTTAGATAACATCAAGGTAGAGAACTGCACTCCCCGTCCAGAGGTAACCGCGTCGGTCTTCCGTAAGCCGGGCTCTCGGGTTCGCGGTACAGATTTTGATGAGCTGCCGGGCAGAGGCATCTCGTTCAGCGGACGCCGCACGGAAGGGAACATTTTTAAGTATCGGGCCCAAACGGGCATGAAAATCGTGCCGATCTCAGATGAGCCGCAACCGAAGAAGTTCGGGTTTGATTGCGGCTGGCAAAATCTCGCGCTCGAGCTTGCGGACGGCGAGTTTGCCGCCTATTCGTTCTGCGGCATCGAGTCCGGCAACGCGGCGGTACTGGAGCTGATCTGCCGGGAAGAAACGGTGATCACATTGAAGCAAGATGGGGTTGAGCGTGCGCGTCTGACGATTTCTCCAAGCCAAGATGTCAGCCGCTACAGCGCCGTACTTGTTGAGGCCGCGAAGACAACGCTAACCGTTAGTGTGGAGACGGGCCGAGTCGAGTTGCATGCCATTACAGTGGAATAAATTGAAAAAAAGGCTTGACTCTTTTCGCGGCGCATGATATTTTATATCTTGTCGCCGCGAAAAATGGTTTAACGGCTTTCGCGGAGAGATCACATTAAGCGGTCGTGGCGGAATTGGCAGACGCGCACGGTTCAGGTCCGTGTGGGCTAACCCCCCGTGGAGGTTCGAGTCCTCTCGACCGCATCGTTTAAACTGCTAGAAGCTCTTGAATTCTCCTGTAGAATTTAAGAGCTTTTTTTGCATACTAGGCATAGTGAACAGCGGAGTGAAAGGGATAATCGCGTAAAGCTGCGGGCAAGAGAGTAATCCATACAAGCGAGGTGAGGCCGCATTGTTTCGAGTGGCGATTTGTGATGATGAGAAGCAACAGCGTGAGCAGATCAAGCAGATGCTGCTGGCGTTATCTTTTAAATCCAATATCGAATTTGACATCGAACAGTTTCCTTCGGGAGAGGCGCTGGTAGCCCATTATGAACAAGGGCAGACGCCGTTTCATATTCTCATTTTGGATGTGGAGATGGGCGGGATCAACGGCATTGCTGCGGCCCGCAAAATCCGGGAGCTTCAGCATCTGGATGAGCAGATTATCTTTTTGACGAGTTATCCTGAATATATGGTGGAGAGCTTGGACGTGTTTATTTTTCAATATCTGATTAAGCCCGTTGAGCCCTCCGTGCTGGAGGAGAAGGTGCTTAAGCTCTGTCATTACTTCCAAGCGCAAGAGAAGAAATTTCTGATCGTCCAGTCCGGCTATGAAGAAGTGGTGCTGAAGCATGAGGAGATTATCGCGATCGAATCCGCCAAGAGCCTAACGATGAAAAATAAACTCAAGTTCATCACCGTTTCCAAGGTGGTTGAAAGTAAGGGGCTGATCTCGAAGTATGCGGAAGCACTAAAGGACAGCCATTTCTTACAGATCCATCGGTCGATTATCATCAACCTCAACCATGTGGTTAAATTTGCGGGCAATTTCGTACAGATGTCGAACGGGCTGGAGCTGCCAATCGGACGCTCGAAAGTGAAAGAAGTGAAGGATTTCTATACCAAATATAAGGTGATGAAGGATATTACCTATGATTCCATTTAATCTTCCGATTCTGATCAGCAGCGTGTTTGTGCTGGGGTTTCAGATTATTTTCTTCTTTGATTCAGTGTTTGGAAGAGCGGCCCGTAAAGCGCAGCGGTTCGCGCATTTTGTTCTATTCGCGTTGTTGGCATCGGTTTATTTGACGCTTGATTTGGAGTGGTTTGCCTCCGGCGTGGCGCTGCTATTGATCTATAGTCTGGCGGATACGTACCAGGTAGAGTTAAAAAATAAACTTATGTTTACCGTGTTGTACGGCGTGTTGATGTCGATTGTGAATTCGCTGTCCATTTTTATTTTCTATACGCTCGATGCGGATGAATTTCGGGACTTTGAACCTACCAATTTTACGGCGTCCGCGAAAACCTTGTTGCTGTCCTGCATTTTGATGTTTGTCGTCATTCAGTTGATCCGGATGGTGGCCAAACGGCGGACGTATCCGTTAAAGCCCGGCTATTACCTGCTCTTTCTGTTCGTACCGGTGTTCAGCATTTATCAGGTCAATTTGCTGGCGGCGACCAGTGAGAAGAATCTGCATTTCTTCATTTGGGTCATTGGGTTGTTGCTCCTGAATGTTTTGGTGATCTATATGTTTGACACGATGATGGACAAATTCCAAATCCAGCAGGAGAACTTCCAATTGCAGCGGCAGATGGACTATCAGGACGCCAACTATGAAAAAACGGTACATAGCTTCAAGTCGATTAAACGCATCATCCACGATACGAACCAGCATTTTCTATATATCGAAGAGTGCATGAAGCGCGGGGATACGGCTGCAGCGTTAGAGCATATTCGGGTTACGCTAAATAAGGTCGAAGACGCGTATCATCGGGTAAATACCGGCCATCTCGTAATCGATGCGCTGGTGACCAATGCGCTTAACATCGGTGAAGCGAACGGCATTCGGATCGATACACAGCTGCAGCTCCATTCGCAGGAGCTGAACATCGACCGCTATGACCTCTGCGTTGTTCTT
This sequence comes from Paenibacillus sp. 3LSP, assembly GCF_032465655.1. Classification (NCBI taxonomy): domain Bacteria; kingdom Bacillati; phylum Bacillota; class Bacilli; order Caryophanales; family Paenibacillaceae; genus Paenibacillus; species Paenibacillus sp. 3LSP. The sequence continues at coordinate 19,892 of NZ_JAWDJI010000090.1, forward strand.
GGCAATATGCTGGATAACGCCCTGGAAGCTTCCAAGAAAGTCAGGGTGGCGGAAGATCGCTATATTCTGATTCGCATCCGCTCGGACGAGCATGCCCTCACGATTCAAATCCTGAACCATACGGAGCAGAACGTGACCCGTCTGCAGAGCCAGAAGCCGAACCGGGAGTTTCACGGCATCGGTCTCACCAACATCTCCCGCATTTGTGACAAGTACGGCGGGAACATGACGATCGAAACCGGCAATAAGACGTTTAATAACATGGTGATTTTGCCGTTCAGGGATTAAATTTTGCGTTTCGGAACCAAATACGTCTCTTCCCATCTGCCTTCCTGTACGATAAGACCTGTAAAACACAGATCAAGGTACAGGGAGGAATCATCACATGAAGAAATGGATCTTTGGCTTCCTGGCGTTCTTGCTGGTATTGATCGTGCCGGTAGGTCAAGGAAGCGTTCAAGCGGAAGCAAGCACCATCAAGGACAAAGCGCAGGCGCTGGCTCAAACCGTGATCGCTGATTACGATGTGACCAGCCTGCAATATGCGATTATGGACCACGGAAAAATCACGTTGTCGGATGGAGCGGGATTAGCGGATAAAGCGAAGGGAGCGCCAGTGACTCCTACTACGATGTATGGAATTGGCTCAGTTAGCAAAATGATTGTCGCTGCGGCGACGATGCAGTTGGTTGACGCCAATCTCGTTGACTTGGATGAACCGCTCACGACGTATATCAAAGACTTTAAAATGGCGGATGAACGTTATCGCCAAATTACGCCGCGCATGCTGCTAAACCACTCGTCCGGATTGTATGGGACCCACTATGAGAACAGCATGTTGTTTGATGACAACGATACTCAAAGCCATGACGAGTTGCTGCGCAAGCTGCGCTCCGAGCATTTGAAGTCCGATCCAGGCGCTTACTCGGTTTATTGTAATGACGGTTTTACGTTACTGGAGATATTGGTGGAGCGGGTCAGCGGAATGAGCTATTCCGACTACCTGAATCAACATTTCAACCAACCGTTGGGACTGGTAAATACGAAAACGCCGCTGGACACCTTTGACCGCGCGAAGCTGGCGAAAGCTTATTTTCCGGGAGTGGAAGAGGTTTTGCCAGCTGAGAATGCCAATATCCTGGGTGCGGGCGGCCTGTACTCCACCGCTGAAGAGTTAGTGAAATATGCAGAGGTGCTGATGGGTGACCGCCCCGAACTGTTGTCCAAGGCTGCAGCGAAATCGATGCAAGCCCACGAATATCGCAACGGCATCTGGGTAGAAGAAGAATCCAATGTGTTTAACTACGGATTGGGTTGGGACGCAGTGGATTTGGCTCCCTTTGGTGATTACGGCATCACCGCTTTATCGAAAGGCGGCGATACGATCGTGTATCACGCTGGACTGATCGTTTTGCCGGAACAGCACATCTCGATTTCCGTCCTTTCTTCGGGAGGAAGCTCGTTCTATAACAGTGCATTTGCCGCTAGAGTCTTACTGGAGTATTTGAATGAGAAAGGCTGGATTGACGAGATTCAACCTGACCCAACCTTCGAGGCTCCAGTAAAAGTTGAAATGCCAAAAGAGCTGCAAGCATATTCGGGGCTATACGGCATGGTCGGCGAAACGATGAAGGTGGAGATCAAGCAAGGGGAATTCGAATTACCTGCGCAAATGAGCGGGCTGATTCCGGAACAAACGTATGTATATACAGGAAATGGCCGATTTACGAGCAGCGATGGCGCCACGAATGTCAGCTTTGTGAAGGAAACCAACGGCAAAATCTATTTGAAGCTGGACACTGATTTGAACTTCCCGGGGCTTAGCCAAATGCATATGGTATCCTACGAATATCAGAAATTGGAAGCCCAACCGCTGAGCCAAACGGTGAAGGAACTATGGAAAGCCAGAGACGGCCAAACGTACTATGCGCTGGACGAAAAAATCAATTCGTTTTTTTACTTGTCCACGGCCATTATCAACAAAACGTTAGCGCTTGATCTGGATTACGGATATGCCAACGGTGCGAAGATCGTAGATGCGAATCAAGCGGTTAACGTGATGGAAATTCCAAATATGAACGGCCGGGATGCATTTGATTTCAAATTTTCGAAGTCCAGCGGCGCAGAGATTTTGGATGTAAATGGTCAAACTTACATTCGCGAGGACGGGATTCCGAACCTTTACGGCGGTAAGGAATCGAAGATCACCATTCAACCAAGCGGCCAAGCAAGATGGTTTCACATTCAGCCGTCCTTGGCCGGACGGACGATGACCGTGAACATGGAAGGTAGCGGCGGCTTCATCGTATATGACGAACAAGGGCTGATGGTCCACTCGTCGATCATTCGTAAGCAAAATTCCATTCCACTGCCGGCCGGCGGGAAGATCGTCTTTGGTGGGCAGGCAGGTGATGTATTCCGCATTCATTTAAGTAATAAGTAAATAATCCGATATGAATCCAAAAGCCGCTAGCTAAGCATATGATGCCGGGCAGCGGCTTTTTTCTATACTCAGGTGGGTTCTGGGCAGAAGCCTGGACTTAGAGTGGATAAATATTGGGCGTAACCCGGATCGAGCTTCGCCAGTTCAGCAAAATAGCTCCCGATTCCATGATTGGTAGATAATGAAGTGTCGGCGAAGTTCAAGGGATACGAGACGGGGACATGTCGGTAATAGTAGGTTTTGGCTTGTTTGGGCAGCTTGAACACAGTTGGAGGGATGTGAGTCACCGCATCAAATTCATTATGAATCCGGTAGCTGTTGGGGACGTGCTGCGAAAAGGCCTGAACGAAATCCGGGTCTCCCACGCGAGGAGAACCAAACGTAAACAGGATGGGAACCCGGTTCGTATTGACAGCGATATCCATTGCACATAGCGTGGCTAATGCGGCCCCTAGGCTGTGACCGGTGAGATATAGCGGTTTGTCTTCGGGAAGCCGACGCAGCGCGGAGTAGATCTGGCGGCGGGCGGATGCATATATCCCGGTAAATCCCTTGTGTGTGCTGCCAGCATCCTTGGCCCATTTGAATTTCTGCTGGGTTGCGATGGCATCAGCGATCCAATTGGAGGCCGAGCTTGTTCCACGGAAAGCAATGATGATCTCCTCCGGCGAATGCCAAATAAATCCGAAACGTTCCCATACTCCAATCAAAGATTTCGCTTCGAGCGTATCGTACAGCGCATAAGGAGGCGGAAGAACAAATGAACCGTCTGGATTTTTGAATTGCGCATAGGTCTGGCTGCACACCGCGGCTAAGAACATCGCACGCTGGACTTGATTCTGGTTAAGCTCCATCATCCACCCTCCTTGCGTCTTCCTGCTTTCAAATATATTAAGCGGGAGGAAGGAAGATGCTATAGTGCGCCATTGACCCGGTCTTATATAATAGGGACGACTGGAAATAACTATCGGCGGAGGACCCCATATGGACATTCAGATATCGGCCTTAAGTTCGGAGCGGCTGGAGGACTTCAAGGCGTATTGCCGGAAGCATCGTCAAGAGGTCGACGATTCCTTCCTGTATGAAGAGGATTTGACGGAATTTCAAATTCACGAAGAACACCCCACCTATATCGCTGTTAATAGGGAGGGAGAGTTGATTGGCACTGCTTCCATTATTGCTGATGCCTATCAGCGGAAAGGCCTGCAGGCGCGTTTTCGCATTTTGCATAGCGAGACGGGAGATCTGGCGGTGTATCGGCGCTTGCTTGACGAAATCGTGAAGCATGGCTAGGGCTTGGACAAGATGTTTATTTTTGTCCCGTCCGTCAATCCCGGGCTGATGGAGATCGTTCCGCAGCTTGGTTTTCAGGTGGAGCGGTACTCCTTCCTGTTGGTGAACGAGCAGATGGAGCCTGTGCCCTATGAAATTCCGAAAGGCTACAGTCTGCGCGGGTTTCGTCCCGGGGAGGACGAGGGAGCCTGGTGCGCCGTGCGGAACGCCGGCTTCTCCCAGTTAAAAGGCAGCCAGACACCGATCACACCGGATATGGCGGCGAAGTATGCCAAGGAGGCGGATTATCTGGACGGCGGGATGATCTTCTTGGTTCATGAGGGACGGCCGGTCGGCATCGTGCGCTGTTCGGACGATGAATATCTGGATGCACCGATCATGAACATCGGTTCGTTGGCGCTTCTCCCTGAATATCAGGGGAAGGGGCTGGGACGTCTGCTGCTGCGGCGGGCCATGGAGTTTGGCCGGGAAAGCGGCTATCACCGGACTATCCTGTGCGTGAATGCGGAAAATGAACGGGCGAAGGCCTTATATCTTCAAGAAGGATTCAAAGAGGTGGAATACGCCGTGAATTATCGGCTGGATCTGCGGTGTCGGTGAGCGGCGGGAGTCCGTCGATTCACTTTTTTTGTAACCGCTGTCATCAGGAGTGAACATTCATGGAAGCTGGGGGGATCGATATGAGAGAGCTTTGTCGGGTTCTGATCGTTGATGACGAGCTGTTGGTGCGGCAGGGGATTAAGCACCATCTAGATTGGGAGCAGCACGGATTTCAGATTGTCGGTGAAGCAGCCAACGGCAAAGAGGCGTTAAAGCTGGTGGAGCAGCTGTCACCGCATATCGTCATTACGGATATTGTCATGCCGGTGATGGATGGGGAGGAATTTACCCGCGTGCTGAAAGCCCGTTACCCGCAGGTCGAGGTGATTGTGCTCAGCAGCTTTGGGGAGTTCGAATATGTGCGTTCCACATTCCAGAGCGGTGTCGCGGACTACATCCTCAAGCCCAAGCTGGAGACGGAGGAGCTGTTGCAGGTACTGCAAAGAACTGCCCGCAAAATCCCCGGGCTGGCGCTCCAGGAAGCTGCGCGCGGTGACCTGCCGCTCGTCCGTTTGCTTGAACGGCTGATTGACGGATACGCGCCGGAGGAGGGGGATGTACGGCTGGCGGCAGCTTTCCCCTACGAGCGGTTCCTGCTGACCGGCACGGATGCCGGGTGGATGGCCGGGGAGCCGGAAGGGTATCTGGAGGGACTTGCGGCAGGGCTCGAGAGCCGATTACAGGAGCTGTCTGTTCCGGTGCGGCTCCAAAGTATTGTTACCGGGGACAAACGGTTGTTGATGCTGCTGAATTTTTCCGATGCCGACAGCCAGGAAGTGATTGAGGCGATTCGCGAGTACGCGCGGAACAAGGCGGAGGCGATGCCGGAGACAACGTGGGTGATCGGCAGCAAATTTGCGGAGCTAAACGATTTGGGGAGTATGTATCGGGAGGATTGGCTGAAGCTGCTGAGCTATCGGTTTTATTTTCCGGGGATAACCGTCCTACAGGCGGATGAGTTGCCCCCAGCTCGCGGTCTTCCTGCGTTCGATATGAAGGAATTACTGTCCGGGCTGAAGCGGGGGCAGGCGGAGGAAGTTTTTGCACGAATGCGAGAACTTGCCGCCGAAGCGGCCGGTTGTTACTTGCAAACGCCATTTGAATTCAAATCGTTCCTGGGGAATGCGATTTTCCATGTCACCCTTGCTGCCTTGGAGCTTCATCGTGAGGCGAAGGAATTGGATGGATTAAAATATGCTTACTTCAAAGCGATCGATGAAGCGCAGGATGCGACGGGTGCTCTGCAGGCGTTTAACGCGTTCTTAAGCGAAGTAGAATCGATCGTTGCCGCCCGCGTTCCGCTCCCCGGCGACGGTAACATGAAGCTGCTGCTCGACTATATCGACGAGCACTATGGCGAGCCGCTCACTTTAACCTCGCTTAGCCGGCATTTTCACTTTAATCCGTCGTATTTATCAAGTTATTTCTCCGCCCACAATGATGAGGGGTTCAGCGAATATTTGAACCGGGTTCGGATTGCCAAGGCGATGGAACTGCTGCGTTCAGATGGATTGCCGATCTCGGAAATCGGCAGCCGCGTCGGTTATTCGGACCCGAGTTATTTCACCAAAGTGTTCAAAAAACATACGGGATTGTCGCCGCGGGAATACCGGCGGCAGCAGCTCGCCAAGAGGGGATGACGGATGAAGTTGATCGAAAAATTTCGCCGCAGCCGTCTGATTTCCAAACTGTTCATCGTCATGACCGTCAGCATCGTTGCCGTGTGTCTGCTCACCTCGTTGATCACCATCCGCATGGCGGAGCGGCTGTTCGCTGAGACGTTCAGTATCACCAACGGGAAGGTATTAAATCAGATCAATACTGGACTGGAATCATTTAACGATTCCGTCGTTAACGCCGTCACGTTTGCCTCGCAAAGCGGTTCGGTGAAGACGTATCTCACCGGCGGGGATACGAATTCGGTGGCGATGTCGAAGGTTTACTACCGCATGGCGGAGCAGATGGAGCAAATCTCGTCCAATCTGGGGGCATATGATGTTGCCGTCACCATTATCGGGGTTAATGGGCGCAGCTATTCCACCGATCCGAATTATTGGCCAGCGTCGCCGCAGGATCTTGCCGATGATCCGTTAACCCGCCAAGCTGCCGCCGAGCCGCTGCGAGTGCTGTACCAATACGATGAGCGGGACGGGAAAGCGGGCAAGGAACGGTTTATTGTGGCTACGAAAGCGTTGGTCGACCGAACCGGCGGGCTTAGTTACGGGATGCTCTATATCGCGATACGGGAGTCAGAGTTTCGGCGTTTTTTTGCCAACTTTACCAGCAACGGCAACGATGTCTTGGTACTCGATCCTTCTGGGGTTGTGGTCTCCAGCAACCGCACGGAGCTGATCGGCGGCAAGTCGCCGGAGCTGCTACGCGATGTGGAGACGCTGAAGCGCGACCAGCTTGATTATTTAAACGGTACAGCGTTTGGTCAAGATGCCATCATTCTGGCGAATGAGCTCCTGCCTTATCATTTCTATCTAGTGAATCTGATCGACCGGCAGTACACCGCCGGGCAGATCATGAACATCCGCCAACTGGCGCTGATCTGCTTGACCATCATCGGCGCGGCGCTGCTCGTCGTGTTTGTCATCTCTCGCCGGTTGACGCTTTCGTTAACCCGTCTGGTTCGGCTGATGTCGACCATCACAAAGAAGGATTTCCGCAATTATATCGCTGTCAGCGGCAGTTATGAGGTAAGAGAGCTGAGCAAGGCGTTTAACTACATGCTGGACGAACTGAACGATTACGTGCACCGGCTGCTGGAGACGCAGAAGGAGCAGCGGAACGCCGAGCTCGCCGCATTGCAGCGGCAAATCAACCCGCATTTTCTTTACAATACACTCGCTTCGATCAAGCTGTTGGTGCAGAAGGGCAATAAGGAGACGGCCGCCGAGACGATTAATGCGCTGATCTCCCTGCTGCAAAATACGATCAGCAATGCCAACGAAACGATCACGATCGAGCAGGAACTGGAGAACTTGAAAAACTACGTATTTATTAAACAAGTCCGGTACGGCGACCGAATCAAGGTAAGCTATTTCGTGTCGCCTGACTGTATGCATTGCAAGGTCCCGAAGCTGATGCTTCAGCCGTTTATCGAAAACGCCTTTTTCCATGCGTTTAACGTCAAAACCGAAGGGACGATCTACATCCTGATCTCGAGAACAGAGCACACGCTTGTGTGCGAAGTGGCAGACAACGGGGACGGGATGGAAAATGGCGGACAAGAACTAATGCTGGAGCAGCACACTTCTGACGAATCAGTTTCGGGTACTTCCAAGGGGCGGAGACGGAAGCCTGCGGGTATCGGTATTCAGAACGTTAATCACCGAATCAAGCTGTTGTACGGAGAGTCCTATGGTGTACAGATCTCCAGTGTTAAAGGGCAAGGGACGCAAATTCGCATTGTGCTCCCGTTAATGGAGGAAACGGACGTTACCGGGGATGCGGTCTAAAGATTTTTCCATTTTCCAAAAAAAAGACCACTGCCGCGAAAGCCCCTCCTTCACACGGACAAGAAAATCACCAAACCACACAAAGATATTCCTAACGGCCGGTTCAACCGCAATGCTATCCTAAAAGCGAGTAAAAGGAAGCGCTTACTTACGGGTTGAAAGCGCTGCCCATCATTAAACACGAGGGGGATGAACCGAAATGAGAAAAAGCTTGATTGTGCTGCTAGCCAGTTTACTGCTAACGCTGGTGGTGTCTGCTTGTTCCGGAGGTTCCGGAACTTCAGGAAACGGTGGGAACGCGGCAAATCCAGGTAATTCAGCCGATTCGAGTGCAGGAGACGGCGGGGGAGCGTCGCAAGGCAGCCAGGAAATCACGGTTTGGGCTTGGGATCCCAACTTCAACATTGCGGCATTGAACCTGGCCAAAGAACGCTATGAAGCGAAGCATCCCGACGTGAAGGTGAACATCGTAGAATATGCGCAGGACGATATCGTGCAGAAGCTGAACACCGGGCTCAATTCGGGAACAACCAAAGGACTGCCCAATATTGTGCTGATTGAAGACTACCGGGCGCAAAACTTCCTGCAGGCTTATCCGGATGCATTCCGCGATATGTCTGATGTGATCAAAGCAGAGGATTTCGCCGAGTACAAAATCGGGCCAACCAGCTATAACGGCAAGCAATACGGCGTTCCGTTCGATTCCGGAGCAACAGGGCTGTATGTGCGGACGGATTACCTGGAGCAGGCAGGTTATACCTTGGACGATGTAACGAACATCAATTGGAACCAATATATCGAAATCGGCAAGAAGATCAAGGAAGTTACCGGCAAAGATATGCTGACTCAAGATCCCAATGACCTCGGGTTAATTCGGGTGATGGCGCAGTCAGCAGGAGAGTGGTATCTGAAGGAGGACGGCAAAACGCCAAACTTGGCGGACAATCCGGTAATCAAGGAAGCGCTGGAAACGTACAAAGCGATGTTTGATGCGAATATCGTTAAGATGAATTCGGACTGGAGCCAATTCCTGGCGGCCTTTAACAACGGAGATGTCGCGACCGTGCCTACAGGTAACTGGATTACGCCGTCCGTGAAAGCCGAGGCCTCCCAATCCGGCAAATGGGCGGTTGTCCCAACGCCGAAACTCGCGGGCAGCGCCAATTCCGTGAACGCCTCGAGCCTTGGCGGCAGTTCATGGTATGTCATGAACCTGGACGGTCAGGACGCGGCAGCGAATTTCCTCGCGGAAACGTTTGGTTCGGACAGCGAATTCTACTCCCTGCTGCTGGAGAAGATCGGTGCGATTGGTTCGCTGAAGGCAGCCTCCAGCGGTTCTGCTTATGATAAAGCCGATGATTTCTTTGGCGGCCAGAAGATTTATGCAGATTTCGCGAAGTGGACGGAAGAAGTGCCTAAGGTCAATTACGGGCTGCACACCTATGCGATTGAGGACATTCTGGTCATCGAAGTCCAAAATTACTTAAACGGCAAAGATGTGGACAGCGTCATGCGCGACGCTCAAGCTCAGGCTGAATCCCAGCTGCAATAAGCGAAGCGAAAGGAACTAATGAAACCTTGGGCTGTTCCCAGTTCCAAGGTTTCACTGGTTCTGAGGCGGCCTTGCGGACTACAAAGTGAAGGAGATGAAATCAATGAGAGCATCCGGGCCTGCACTTCGCTTGCGCTGGAAAACATCGATTGTCGGTTGGTCTTTTGTCCTTGTTGCGGTGCTGATGATCGCTTGGTTTTATTTCTATCCGATGATCCAAGCTTTCATCCTGTCGCTGCAAACCGGCACCGGTTCGAACCTGACCTATCACGGGCTGGGGAATTACCGGCGGTTGTTTACAGACTCCATGTTCCTGACCGCGGTCAAAAATACGTTGATTTACCTGGTTGTTCAGGTGCCGATCATGGTGTTGTTGGCTTTGGTGCTGTCCGTCGTGCTAAATGACCGAAATTTGAAGTGGAAAGGCTTCTTCCGCACGGCGATTTTCCTGCCTTGCATCACGTCACTGGTCGCATACTCGGTCATTTTCAAATATCTGTTTGCAGGCGACGGGTTAGTGAATCTGATGCTGCTGCATTTGCACCTCATATCCGAACCGCTCCCCTGGATCACCGACCCGTTCTGGGCGAAGGTGACGATCATTATCGCGATCACTTGGCGGTGGACCGGATATAACATGATTTTTTACCTATCAGGGATTCAAAATATCGAGCCGACAATTTACGAAGCGGCCAAAATCGACGGGGCGTCGGCGGTGACGCAGTTTTTCCGGATTACGATTCCGCTCCTGAAACCGATCATCTTGTTTACTTCAATCACTTCGACCATCGGCACGTTGCAGTTGTTCGACGAAGTGATGAATATTACGCAGGGCGGACCTGGGAACGCCAGCTCTACGATCTCGCAGTATATCTACAATCTTTCGTTTAAATACTCGGCAAATTTCGGGTATGCGGCAACGGTGTCGTATTCCATTGTCGTGATGATCATACTCTTATCCATCATCCAGTTTAAAGTGGCAGGTGATCGCGATGCTTAGAGCGACCAAACGATTTTCGATGTATGCCTTCCTTGCTGTGGCGGCGTTTGTCTCGATTTTTCCGTTTCTATGGATCATCGTGAGCTCAACGAACCCGTCGGTGGACGTCACCCGGGGCAAGCTGCTGCCAGGCTCCCATTTTATGGCGAACCTGCGCAACCTGATGGATTCGGTGGATATGCTGAATGCGCTTAAAAATTCGCTGGTCGTCTCCGTCTCCACGACGCTGCTGGCCTTGCTGATCGCTTCATTGGCGGGGTATGGCTTCGAGATTTACCGCAGTAAAGCGAAGGACATCGTATTTAATGTACTGCTGCTGTCGATGATGTTGCCCTTTGCAGCTTTGATGGTGCCGCTTTATCGCATGTTCGGCCGCATTACCAATCTGTTGCCCTTGATCGGCATCGATACGCTGGCCGCGGTAGTGCTGCCAACCATGACGACGGCGTTTCTGATTTTCTTCTTCCGCCAGAGCACCAAGATGTTCCCGAAGGAACTGTTGGAAGCCGGCCGAATAGACGGTTTATCCGAGCTGGGGATGTTCTTCCGGGTTTATGTGCCTACGATGAAAACGACGTATGCGGCAGCGGCGATCATTACGTTTATGAGCAGCTGGAACAACTATATGTGGCCGCTGATCATACTGCAGACGCCGCAGAAGCAGACGGTGCCGCTGCTGATCTCGACGCTGGGTTCCAGCTACTCACCGGATTACGGACTGATCATGCTGGCGATCGTTATTTCAACGCTTCCGACGGCCATTGTATTCTTCGTGATGCAGAAGCATTTTGTGGCCGGGATGATCGGGTCGGTCAAATAATTGAGAGACTCGCCATTAGTGATAAGTTGGCAGCCAATCGCCATGCGCTTCGATTAAGTCATCGCACAATGCGATAATATCATCGATGGACAACTCGGCGGACGTGTGGGGATCGAGCATGGCAGCATGGTAGATATGCTCCCTCTTACGGGTAATCGCCGCTTCGATCGTCAAGAGCTGGGTGTTGATGTTCGTCCGGTTTAACGCAGCGCATTGCGGCGGCAGATTTCCTACATAGGTAGGCGTTACGCCGCTGGCATCCACAAGGCAAGGAACTTCTACGCACGCTTCGGATGGCAGGTTCGGGATCAGCCCTGTGTTCATGACGTTGCCCCCGATCTTGAACGGAACATTGGTTTCAATGGCTTCCATGATGTACGAAGCGTACTCGTGCGTGCGTTCATGCTTCAGCTCCCGGTTGTTCACGAGCTCTTCGCGCATGCGCTCCCAATTCGAGATTTGCTCGACACAGCGGCGCGGGTATTCATCCAGCGGGATTTGGAAACGATCGATCAGTTCAGGGTAATTTCGTTTGATGAAATAGGGATGATATTCAGCGTTATGCTCCGACGATTCGGTCACGTAGTAACCAAATTTCAACATTAATTCGAAACGGACCATATCATGATGCGGCTGCTTTTGCTTCTCTGCCGCAAGCCGTTTGATTTCGGGATAGAGGTCAACGCCGTCCCGGGTGACTTCGAGCAGCCAAGCCATGTGGTTGATGCCTGCGATTTTTGCCTGAACCCCGGTTGCGTCCAGCCCCAGGCTGTCGAACAATCCCGGAACACAAACCTGCACGCTGTGGCAGAGACCCACGGTACGAACCTGGCCATATGTATTCATGACGTTGGTCAACACGGCCATCGGGTTCGTGTAGTTAAGGAACAAGGCGTCTGGACACACTTCTCGGATATCTGCGGCAAAGTCGAGCATCACCGGAATGGTCCGCAGGTTGCGGAAGATACCGCCGATCCCCACTGTATCGGCGATCGTTTGGCGCAGCCCGTATTTCTTCGGAATCTCGAAATCCGTAATCGTACATGGATCGTATCCGCCGACTTGGATGGCGTTGATCACGTATTTCGCACCTCTCAGCGCTTCCTTCCGATCGGTGTAGGCTTTGACGACACACGTGCTGCCGCTGCTATGCTTCAAATTGGTTAGCATGTTCTCGGAATCTTTGAGGCGTTGCAGATCAATATCGTACAAAGCCAGCTCGAAGCCTTGCAACGCGGGAGTCAACATACAATCGCCTAGTACGTTTTTTGCGAATACTGTACTTCCAGCCCCGATAAATGTAATTTTGGACATGTTTGATCTCCTCCTTTATCCTCCTCAATATAGCTTTCCGGCTGATGGAAAGGTATGGAGGAATGAAAGGGAAGTATGGAGGAATGTTGTATTTTGGTCTGCCATCCCTTACGCTAGGGAGAGCAGGCCACTATGCGTTCAGGAGGTTGTGAGGATTGTTTCCCGATCACGACTTGTTTGAAGTCCAGATGAACCCCGATGACCGAGAGCGGGATATCACGATTTTGTTTAGCGGACAAGGGCGGCCGCACCCGAACCATCGCATTGGGCCGTCCGTGCATGACTATTTTTTGCTGCATACGGTGTTTGAAGGGAAGGGGATGTTTACCTGGGGAGGACGGGAATACCCCTGCCAGAAAGGGGATACCTTTGTCATTTTTCCCGAGGGACTGTTCACTTACGAGGCAGATTCGCGGGATCCGTGGCATTACGCATGGGTTGCGTTAAGAGGACCGGGGGTCCTTCGGCAGTTGGCGGATGTTGGCATTACACCGGATAAACCGGTGGTAAGTTCTGAAGAGCCGGAGGAACTACGGGAGTTATACGCTCGGCTGCGATCATCGTTTCGTCAAAGCGACCCTCCGCATTTGGAGAGTCTTGAGGCAGCGGGCTGGATGACGCTGCTGCTGCATCATTTCGGAAGGGTGAATCGGGAGCACCTGCCTCGTAACGCAGCGAAAGAGCCAACGATGATCGACCGGCAGGTAGAGCAGGCGATCCGCTGGTTCCAGCTGCAGTATCCGCAGCAGATCGGTATTGAAGAGCTGGCGCGCAATTTAGGTTACCATCGCGCCCATCTGTTCAGCGCCTTCAAGGCCCGGACAGGACTGTCACCGAAGCAGTACTTAACGAAGGTCAGGATCGAGAAAGCGAAGGAGCTGCTCACCGGCCCGTTAACCATTGACCAAATCGCTTCCTCCGTAGGTTTTAACGATGCGTTATACTTCTCGCGGCTATTTAAGAAATCCACGGGTATGTCCCCTAGTGAATATCGCAGCAGGAGTGGAAGGGGATAGGAGGACAGCGCTCAGAAACATGCAAAAGGCGCTGTGTGCAAACAACGCCTTTTGCGTGATGTTCTAATCCCCTGACCAGCGCTGCAGCACCATCAAGGCGGCTCCTGTGGCTACGGCGGATTCGGTTAGCTGCCCTTGGGTGAAGAGCGGATTATACTGAGGGTAATGGTACGCATTCTGCTTGGCGACCTCCACCGCAGTATCGAAGACGAGCGGGTGCGCGTTGATCAGCGGGCCGCCCAATACAACATATTCAGGGTGTAACGCATTAATCAGATTCGCCAGCCCGGTTCCGAGGCAGACCGCCGTCTCCTGAAATTGTTCCTTAACCAGTGGATCATCCTGCGACAACGCGTCAACCAGAGTCGCGAAGTTGATCTGCTCCGGGGCTAGGCTGGACAAGACGCTGTTGCGGCCGCTCTTCAGCTCTGCACGTACCCGATCTTCCAGCGCAGGCACGGACACGAAAGCCTCCAAGGCACCGGAGTTGCCTTTATTGCGGAGCTTGGGTCCGTTCATCTGAATGATCATTTGTCCAATCGCTCCCTCGGTATCGGCGGCGCCCCGAAGAATCCGGCCTTCTGACATAGCGGCGGACCGGATATTCACGCCGACGTGTACGTAAAGCGCATGGCGGATCGTGTCCGAGCGCAGGGCCCAGTGTTCGCCGATCAGCGCGGTGTTGGCGCCGTTATCTAGCTGGGCCGGGATACCCAATCTCTCTTCAAGCATGGCACAGATCGGGACGTGGCGCCAGGACGGCGCGGGGAACCACTCCGGTTCGAGGATGATGCCATTCTGATGATCCAACGGGCCTACCGCCCCGATGCCCAGGCCCAGTACGTCGGCGGATGTGATGCCATGCTCATGAAGAAACCTTTTGGCCGTATCGGTAACAAGGTCGGCCAGCACCTCCGGTGTCATGTGTTCATCCATTTTCCAACGAGCCAACGACAACGGGGTCAAATGCATATCATACAAACCGAGAACCGAGTAAATTCGGGAAATCTCCAACCCTAAGATATACCGGTACTTCGGATTGGTTTGGAACAAGATTGGCTTGCGGCCGCCGGTCGAGTTCCCCAGCCCGGAAATGACGAGCAACCCCCGGTTGGTCATCTCCTCCAGGAACCGCGTCATGCTGCTGGGGGTGAGTGAAAATTCGTTCATTAAATCGGCTTTGGAGACGGTGCCGAGAAATGAGATTCGGTCATAAATCTGTTTCTTAATAGAAGGATTGGAATGAGTCAACATTGATTAAGGTCTCCATTTCCAAGTTCATACTGCGGGATATTTTTAGGTATCAAATATAAAGTATAAAGGGAGTTGGAGTGTAAAACCAGCCCCTCTGAACCGTTATCGGACGTTCGGACTAGAGAATTTTTGGTTGACTCTTTGGAAAATAAGTGATAATATAATTTCTGTTGCTGCAAATAATGCATCAACCCAAATATGCGGTCGTGGCGGAATTGGCAGACGCGCACGGTTCAGGTCCGTGTGGGCTAACCCCCCGTGGAGGTTCGAGTCCTCTCGACCGCATCACTTCATCAATGACAGGCTCCTGATCTGCTGTTTCTAGCAGAGCAGGAGCCTTTTTGAACATTATAGAATTTATAAGTTTTGGGGTGGAGGCAGGTCTTCCGCCTTATTTCTGTTTTTGATAAGGTTAGGATATGGAGACGAACATCTTGAAACGCATCTTTTTTGAACATTATAGAATTTATAAGTTTTGGGGTGGAGGCAGGTCTTCCGCCTTATTTCTGTTTTTGATAAGGTTAGGATATGGAGACGAACATCTTGAAACGCATCTTTTTTGATGAGCGAGGGCACTGGGATCGGTTTGTGGCAAAACATGGCGGCAAGCTGCGTGCCAATGTACGGAAGGAAGTAGAGAAGTTCCGTCGATGCGGGGATCCCCGAAACGGATTTAAGCTGCTGGTATGTGAAGGATGTCATGACCTGCGGCTTGTTCCGTATCGCTGTAAAGGAAGATTCTGTACGACCTGTTCATGCGGAGAAACAGAGGAATGGGCACGTCTACTGGAACAAGATGTATTCCAAGTCAACCATCGTCATGTCGTCTTCACGATTGACGAAGGATTGCGGGAAATCTTTCTGCTTCATCGGGCAAAATTGCTCAAAGAATTTATGGATGAAGCGGTGCGCTTAGTCAAAGAACATTTTGAGAAGAAACATAAGGTAACTCCCGGAATCATAGCCGGATTGCATACGTTTGGGGCACGGCTTAACTTCAATCCTCATGTACATATGCTTGTAACGATGGGAGGAATGAAGAAGACCGGCGAGTGGAAAACATACGATTTTATTCCGTTCGAAATGCTGCGTAAGCAATGGCAGACGGTTGTTTTGAAGCTGATTCGACGAAAGTTAAGTGAACAAGAGAAGAAGCAAGTGCAGTCCCGTTTGCAAAAAGCTTACTGCGAGAACGGAGAAGGCTTTT
>NZ_JAWDJI010000091.1:0-48682 GCF_032465655.1 Paenibacillus sp. 3LSP
GCAGCGTGCCGACCGTCGCTCGCATTTTTGCTCTCGCGCCACGTGCTCAGGCAGAGTTAAAACCGAGGGCTTGACAAAAACGTTCATAGCAACGGACTGGGAAGCCTCTATCAGCTTGATCTTGCAGCAATTTGTGCCCCGTTTAGTCGAATAAGGTCTGTGAGGTCCGTTCCATCTAGTTTCTCAGCCGTATTCACCAGAATAACGTCTTTGAGGTCCGTTAAAGTTCAATATTGGAATTACTTCAAGTCTACCATAAATCGCCACAATACCGCTTGCGGAATCTAGCTCCGTCGTTCCGCCCGTCCGTCTCGGTCGATATACACCGTCGTATCGTAGTTTGTCTGGGTTCTTGGTTCTCGAAGCTCCTCCATTTTCACCAACACAACGTCAGATCCAATCTTCACGATATTTTTCCATGGGATAATGAGATCGCTCCCGCCGCCAAACAACCCCATAAATTTCGCCCCGACAGGCACGACAATCGCTTCAATGACACCCTGTCTTAAATCCAGCTCCAGGTCGCTGATATGGCCAAGCCGCTTCCCGTCCACAACATTGATAACGTCCTTCGTCTGAAAATCGGATATTTTCATACTCGCCCTTACCACATTATCCATACTTCTACCGCCCCCGTCCCGTCGAATTACTCCGTCCCTTTACTATATGAGCTTGGGATTCGGTGCATGCCCTTGGCCACAGGAAAAGAGATGCCCGACCAAGCCCACACAGAAAAGGACAGCCCTTCCGAAAATCTGTAAGATTCCAGAAGAAGCCGTCCTTTCAGTTATCCGTTCGTTTTTATGCTATTATTTCCCCAGCGCCCCGGCAGCTGCACTTTCGCCGCCCAGTCGTCCGGAAGTAAAGGAATAGCCAATGCCTACCCCGTTCCCGACGTAAGTGTCGTTAAACAGCACGCCTTCAGATTCAAGCCCAACGGCGTAAAGTCCTTTGATCGGTACACGTTGGTCGTTCAACACTTGGAATTTAGGGTTTACGAGCAAGCCGCCAACCGAACCCAGGTTGTTAATCTCGGCAATGATCGCATAATAAGGACCCTCACCCATCGACAGCAAGTATTCTTTGGATTTGCCAAACTCTGTATCTACGCCAGTTTTGGTCGCTTGCGTATATTTGTTAAACGCGTCCTTAAACACCTCGACGTCCATGCCAGCGTTTTTGGCTAATTCCTCAATCGTATTGCCTTTATACCCATCCCCGTTCTTCACCATCGATTCAAAGACGGCGGTCACGTTCTTCCATGGAGTATCCAGCTTAAACTGATCGGTGAAATCCGCGTAAAATTCCGGTGGAAGCCCTGGCAGCTTCGGCGCTTTGATGCCGTTCATGCCCTTCGCTTCCAAAGCCTTCAACTGCGATTGCGATACGATCACCAGATGGTAAGGCCCGTTAAACGCACTCGTATTCGCTGCCGCTACTGCCGTCAACGTCGCCGTCTCATCTCTGAAACGAGCTCCCGATGGGCCTACGTTCATCAAGTTCGGCAGATAGCTGAGCATGAGTGGATAGCTGGCTTCGAAGGAGGAATATTGCTTCTTCAGATTGCTGGTTCCTCGGGCCAGTGTTTGGTGCAGCATTTGTCCGCCAAAGTTGTCCGGTACCTTCGCTCCAACTTCCCAGGACATTTTCAGACCTTCGCCAATATTTTGGGCGAGTCCGCCATTCACGCCCTCAAAACCAAATGCCTCTTTCACCATTTCCTTGTTTCCTGCGTAACCGCCCGTTGCGATTACGACGCTTTTTGCACTGATTTCCAGCGTGGTGCCGTCCGTTTTTTCCGCGATAACGCCAGTCACCGCTCCTTTAGCGTTCGTGATCAATTTCTTCCCGGTGGTTTCTGTAATTACCTTGCCGCCGTTCTTCTCAACCGAAGCCGTCAACATCTTACGGAGTGTCTGCTCACGAGTGTTATAAGCCGGCAGCACATGCAACTGCTCTCCACCGAAGTTCAGGAACGTCGTAACATACCCTTTGTTCTTCAGCCAATCGTACGTATCCCCGGATTTCGTCACATATTGGCGCACAGCCGCTGCATCCACTCTCCAGTGGTTGTTGACGATCCAATCGGCGATCTCCTTCTCCGCGTCCACCTTGACACCGCTCTCAAGTGCAGCGGAGGAGTTATAGAATTTGCCCGCCCAAGACAGATTGCTGGCACCGCCAATGATACTGGTCTTTTCGATAATGATCACTTTTGCGCCTTTGTCCGCCGCCGCTACTGCAGCCGACACCCCCGAAGCACCGGCCCCAACGACGACGACGTCGGCTTGGAGCTTTTCCGTTTTGCCTGCGCCAGGCTTCTTGACGCTAACCGATTTCAAGGCATTCACATCGCCGCCTGCTTTTTTAACCGCATCCTCTACCGCTTTCAGCATGGCGTCGCTGGATACAGTTGCGCCGCTTACCGCATCAATCTTCAGCGATTGGTTCGTCAAGATTTGATCCTTGATTTTGTTCAGCGCGCTGTCACCAAGCCCCTCAGTTTCGGTTTGGCTGACGATCTTGATGTCCTTGATCCGATCCGCTTGCTCCATCGTCACGAGCACTTTGATGACGCCGTCTTTGCCCTCGGCCTCCCCGGTATACGTCCCCGCCTTAAATGCTGAGGCCGCGACCGCTGTCGAGGAGCTGTTTAGCAGCTTCTCAGATGGCCAACCCCAACCGAACATCGACGCAACCAATACGATGCAGATCGTAACTAAGAGCACCTTGTTCACTCGTTTGTTGCGCATTCCCTCTTCTCCCCTTACTGCATAGTCTGCCTTGTTATTGTGAATGTTTTCACTTGTGTTCACAAACAAGGCTACACTAGAAGCATAAACCTTGGTGTTGCACCAAGGTCAATAGGAATTCTCGATAGGAATATGGATCTCTAGGAACGAACGTTTCGTGCCCTCGTGGTTCTCGGTCAACATTAATCGTCCGGTTACCGCGCCGGAAATTGCATAGTGCTGCTCATTTATGTAATTCAGCATAAAACGAAGCGATTCTTTGGTAATATCTTCACTCTGCGGGGACAAAATCACCGATGTCACACAACGAGACGGCGGAATATACTCTAAATGCTCATCCAACGTGATGCCCAGTTGGTGCACCTCGTTTTCCGAAATCGACAGGCCCCAGCTGTATTCCAAGCCCTCTGCCTCAGATTCAATGGAATCCCGGTCGATGCGGAAGCAATAAAATGAGTAAGGAAGCACCTCCATTAACGCATTAATGGTGCCCTCCAAACCTTTCGTGTTAAGCAGGTGATTTTTATCCGTTTGCTTTAATCGGTAGAGTCCTGGTCGGTCCCCCAGCGTGCAACGATAAAGTCTCCCCTCTAGATTCTGGACCTCCCGGCTCAGTTCATCTAACTTATGCAGCAGCATCGTGCTTTTGCGGATCTCTTCCTCCAGCTCCCGCTTGCTCTGTTCCATCTTGTTGAGAATGTCGTCCAACGAGGCATTTTGAATCAAGCTGGCCACATCCTGCAGTGGAATCTGCAAACTGCGATACCACCGGCTCATCAACAAATCCCGGGCGTCCAAATCGTTGAAATAGCGGTAGCTGTTATGACGGTCCTTGACCGGCCTCACGATGTCATGCTTCTCATACAGCCTCAGTGTATCCCGGGTGATGCCAAGCAGTGAAGAAAATTCCCCAATGCAATACTTCATCTACTTCCCTCCCGCACATCTCAAGTCATAAGCCTTATGTCCCACTTCTATGATATTGAAGCAGGGGGGTTTGAAGATATGGAAATGTTCACACGAAAAAAGGCCCCCGCAGGGACCGAATTACGACTTCACATGTTTCTGCATTTGTGAAATAGCGGATTTCTCGAGTCTGGACACTTGGGCTTGGGAGATCCCGATCTCCTCGGCGACCTCCATTTGCGTTTTGCCTTCAAAGAAACGCATGGACAAAATCATCTTCTCGCGGTTGCCTAACCGCTGCATCGCTTCACGTAAGGCGATTTCCTCGATCCAGGAGACGTCCTTGTTCTTGTCATCGCTGATTTGATCCATCACGTAGATGGGATCCCCGCCGTCATGGTAGATCGGCTCGAACAAGGAAACCGGGTCCTGGATGGCGTCGAGGGCAAAGACGACGTCCTCCTTCGGTAAGCCCAAAGCCTCAGAGATCTCAAAAATCGTAGGTTCACGGGAATTCTGATTGGTCAGGTTGTCCCGCATTTGAAGTGCCTTGTAGGCGATGTCTCGCAAGCTTCGGGAGACGCGGATCGGGTTGTTGTCCCGCAGGTAACGCCGAATTTCCCCGATGATCATCGGTACAGCGTACGTGGAGAATTTGACGTTCTGCGATAGGTCGAAATTATCGATGGCTTTCATGAGTCCGATGCAGCCAACCTGGAATAGGTCGTCCACATACTCCCCCCGATTGTTGAACCGCTGGATGACGCTCAGCACGAGTCTCAGATTGCCATTTACTAACTTTTCTCTGGCTGATCTTACGTGGTCCTGCTGCAACGAGTGGAACAATTCACGCATTTCCGCATTGGTTAGAACGGGCAATTTTGCGGTATCTACACCGCAAATTTCGACTTTGTTTCGGGTCATCGTGTCTTACCTCCCAAGGAGAAACTAATGAACAGTATCTCCCGGGACTGCATTTTTATTCCGCCGTCATCTTCCTCGTCGAGCGAAAACACTCAAGTCGACCTCTGTCGAAATAATTGGAATTTCGATAAACGCATATCTATCATGCCATTCACTAAACCATCTTGTTAAATTCCTTGCGCAGCCGTTTAATAATTCGTTTCTCCAGACGCGAGATGTACGATTGCGAGATGCCCAGCAGGTCAGCTACATCCTTCTGCGTCTTCTCATCGCCGTCAACGAGCCCGAAGCGAAGCTCCATAATCATCCGCTCGCGCTCGGTTAATTTATCCAGCGCCTTGTGCAGCAGCTTCCGGTCAACTTGCTCCTCGATATTACGGTAGATCGTATCGTTCTCCGTACCAAGTACGTCGGAGAGCAGCAGCTCGTTACCGTCCCAGTCGATGTTCAGCGGCTCATCAAAGCTGACTTCGGTGCGGATTTTGCTGTTCCGGCGCAGGTACATCAGAATTTCGTTTTCGATGCAACGAGATGCATAGGTCGCCAGCTTGATCTTTTTCTCCGGGTCAAACGTGTTAACTGCTTTAATTAAGCCAATGGCGCCGATGGATACCAGGTCCTCGATATTGATTCCCGTATTCTCGAACTTTCTGGCGATATATACGACCAGCCGCAGGTTACGTTCGATCAGCATGGCCCGGATAGCGGAATCGCCGCTGGGCAGCCGCTGCAGCAAATATTCCTCCTCTTCACGGGTTAATGGCGGAGGGAGCGCTTCGCTGCCGCCGATATAATAGATTTCTTCACTCTTTAGTCCAAAAAGAAACAGCAGCCGGTAATACTGCAGCTGCAGCATCATTTTCCACTTTACACGCATCACTTTGTATCCTCCTAAGTTACGTTCCCGTTTTACTGATGGTGTCCATACTCTCCTTCGCCTCTGTCGACTCAACCAGTGCGGGATGAACAATCGCTTGGTAGGTTCCTTCCGTCGATAACCGCCCCCCGTCCAGACCAATCAGCACCCGGGACGAACGATATTCCTTGCCGTCTAGACGGACCATGACCTCGTCAGGCTTCAGCGCCAGCATAAACTGGGTGCCTTTGTTGATCCCGCGGTAAGGAACCAACCGCAGCCGCTCCGGCCACGGAAAATCTCCTGCCTCCGTCAGCTGCAAGATGAGGTTGTCCGCACGTTCGTCAGCCAGCTTCCCCCGATACGACGGGGGCAAAACCTGCTCCCAAAGCACAGCTTCCATTACGGTCACCGGAAGCCTGCTGAGGGGATCGGATAACTGGTTGCCCGTATCGATCAATCCCGTGCACGTAATCGCTGTATCGCCTACGCGTACTTCCAAATCAGCTAAGAAGGAGCGAATCCGCTCCTGCCGCTGACGTGCATCGATCACCCGCTTAAACCCATACAATACGGCGAAGAAGCAAACCAGAATAAACAACGCTCCAATTTTCAAGGAAAACGAAAGCCCGCCGGAAGCCGAATACCATATCCCGCTCCAGATTTCTCCGGAATCTTGCAGCAAATAATGTACACCTAGAATTCCGCCGGCCGCTGCAAAATTGACGATATAAAAAGCTCCCATATTCCGTAAGTAGTTTTGTAAACTTCCAAATCCGAACGCAACCCACAGCATCACGACAGAGAATAGAAATTTCACCAGAAACGTGTACAGAAATGAGAGCTCCGGCAAAAACATCATGACGACGTACATCGCCCCAACCACCGCCGACAAGGCCAGCCGCCAGAGAACGACTTTTTGCTTTCGCATCCAAGCCGTGACTAGAAGCAAGCTTGCATCGATCAATAGGTTCATCAAAAATATGAGATCGATATAGACAACCAACGGCATTCACCTGCCTGGGTAGATGGTTATCAGTATAAAGAGAACGAGCGATAAAGTCTGTCTAAAATTGAAAGTAGAATGCCACTATTTTTGTCGACTTCGCGGGAGAGATTTGCAGAAGGGAAGGATAGAAAAAAAAGACCTTGGCCCATCTCGGGTCAAGGTCTAGGGGAAGACGTTTAATAGCTCCTAACCTATTCGTTGTTGTTCCGCGAACGGTTACGAAGAAACGTCGGAATATCCAGTTGGTCGCCGCTAGGCTGGTTACCGAACGGTCTCAGGGTGGAGGTCGAACGGTTCTCCTGCGGCTCCGGAGCACCAGGGGCAGCTGCTGCCGGCTTGCGGCTAGGCAACGGCTTGTTCTCGAATCCCGTGGCGATCACGGTAACTTTGATCTCTTCTTTCATATTCTCATCGATGATCGCACCAAAAATCATATTCACTTCTGGGTCCGAAGCGGCAATAACGATCTCTGCTGCTTCATTGACTTCATACAACGACAGGTTCGCCCCGCCGGTAATGTTCATAATGACGCCGCGCGCCCCTTCGATCGAAGTCTCCAAGAGCGGACTCATGATGGCTTTGCGTGCAGCTTCGGCAGCACGGTTCTCGCCGGTTGCAAGACCGATACCCATCAGGGCGGATCCGCGCTCGGTCATGATCGTCTTCACGTCGGCGAAGTCGAGGTTGATCAGACCCGGCACGGCAATCAAGTCAGAAATGCCTTGCACGGCTTGACGCAGGACGTTATCCGCTTCGCGGAACGCTTCCAGCATCGGCGTCTTCTTATCCACAATCTCAAGCAAGCGATCGTTAGGAATGACGATCAGCGTGTCTACCTTTTCCTTCAACGCTTCAATCCCCATCTCCGCTTGCGTGGAGCGTTTGCGGCCTTCAAACGTAAACGGACGGGTTACGACGCCAACCGTTAGTGCGCCGCACTCTCTGGCGATCTCGGCAATGACCGGCGCTGCCCCAGTTCCTGTACCGCCGCCCATACCGGCAGTAACAAACACCATGTCGGCGCCTTTCAACGTATTGGCGATCAAATCGCGGGATTCCTCAGCCGCTTTCTTGCCCACTTCCGGATTAGCTCCGGCGCCGAGACCACGGGTCAGCTTGTCCCCGATTTGCAATTTATGTTCGGACTTGGCCAAATGCAGCGCTTGAGCGTCTGTATTGACCGTAATAAATTCCACGCCCTGCACGCCGTTCTCGATCATTCGGTTAACCGCGTTGCTTCCGCCGCCGCCAACCCCGATCACCTTGATTTGTGCCAAGCTCTCCATTTCGAAATCAAATTCCAACATACTCTTCCATCTCCCCCTCAATATGCATGGATCGACCATGCATCATTCCTGAACCACTATATAAATTCGCTAAACAAGTTCTTGAGTCGTTCCATCAAACCGTTCTTCCGAACGGGTTCCTGCGGTGCCGGAGCCTTGCTCCGGTTCGCATTCTTCTTCGGGCTGGAAGCGCTGCGGATCCGCAAATTCTTAACCACTTTATGCAGAATTCCCACCCCGCCGGTGTATGAAGGATCACGAACGCCGATGAAATCAGGCACAGCAATCCGTACCGAAGCTTCCAGCTCCTGCTGGGCAATCTTGAGCAATCCCGGCATAGATACCGTTCCGCCGATCAGGATATATCCCCCCGGCTGCTCGCTGTAGCCAAGACGCTTGACTTCCTGGCGAATCAGCTGGAAAATCTCCTGTACGCGCGGCTCCGCAATCGCGGCCAAATCCTCCTGTGTAAACTCCTTGTCCACATTACTTCCGATCCGTGTCACCTTAAAAGTAACATCCGACGCCGCGTCCTCAATGGAAGCACAGCCGTATTTCAGCTTCGCCTTCTCCGCATGGTCCGTTAACGTCCGAAGGCCGTAAGCAATGTCGTTCGTTATAAATTCTCCCCCAATCGGAAGCGTGGATGTCGCAACGATCGTGCCGCTTTCAAATACAGCGATCGTCGTGGAACCCGCACCGATGTCCACCAGGACGGATCCCATCGTTTTTTCGTCTTTGGACAACGCCAATTGACCGGCAGCAAGCGACAACAATACCAGATCCCGAACTTTAAGGCCAGCCTTCTCCACACAGCGAAGCAAATTGTGAATCGCCGTCTTGGAGCCGGTGACGATCGTCGCTTCCACTTCCAGTCTGACGCCAATCATCCCGCGTGGATCCGAAATTCCTTCCAGTCCATCCACGATATACTGCTTGGCCACCACGTCGATAATTTCGCGTTCTGGCGGCAGGGCGATCACCTCGGCCGCCTTCAGGACCCGCTCGATGTCTTCTTCACCAATTTCCCGGTCTTCATTTTGTACGGCTACAACCCCGTGGCTCGTTTGGAGTCCGATGTGATTTCCCGAAATGCCGACATACACTTCAGATATTTGAATATCTACCATCCGTTCTGCATGATCCACAGCGCTGCGGATCGATTGCACCGTTTGGTCAATATCTACAATCGCGCCTTTTCGAATTCCTTCCGAGTCGGCAGATCCAACCCCAATAATATTAAAGGTTCCATTATTAATTTCCCCAATAATAGCACGAACTTTGGATGTACCGATGTCCAAACTAACAATGATGTCATTGTTGCTCAAGCCCCTGGCACCTCCTATTTCCCCATCAAAATATACTTGCCGTGTTAGATGCACTATCTACTAATTCAACGCCACTTAACCTTTCCCTCTTTTTTCTACAAATTTTTTGACTTCCAACTTTTAACACCATATAGACAGGAAGTATCCTGACTGTGACAGAGAACCTGCCCCTATTTGAAAAATTAGAAGAAAAAAGAGGGAGAACGCCAACTAGCCCATAAAATGTATTTTATCATTGTTTTTCAATCATGAGTAGTATCATTTTGTCCATCGTCTCCGTCCTCCGTCGTGGAGTATGGAACATATGAATCCGCGTCCAGCATCGTCAGCTTTCCAGGGTCCTGGGTTTGCAAAATTTCGTTCATGTATTCCGCCTTTTTGGCTAGGAGGGAAGTGGCTGAAATGATTTCGAACTTGGACCGGGTATACAGCTTAATTCGGTCCGGATAAGACAACGTAGGTGAAGGTACGATCTCCGAAATGTCTGCGGTCAGCTCGTCCGGAATTTGCGACAACGTTTGGCAAAGTTTGACCAGTCCTTCATCGTCGTCCTTCCAACCGGTTAATATGGGCTTGTCCACCGGCATCGACCCGTCCTTCAGGTCGATGCGCGTCCCGTTGGCGAGCAAGCCATGCAGCTTCCCGTCCTCTGCCAGCACATACGCTGCAATCGGATACTCCTCAATATGGATCGTAACGCTGCCGGGGAACGTCTTATCTACCTCTGCTTGCTTCACCGAAGGAATTTCTTCCAGCCTGCGGGCGATATGATCGGCACTGACCGCAAAAAACGGCGAACCCACCTGAAGCCCTGTGGCGCCCAGCAGCTCTGTCTCCGTTGTATACTCATTGCCGTCGAACGTAATAACAGATATTTTGCTAAGAGATGAACGGAAAAATAGAACGCATAATAATGCGAGGAACAACAAAATAAGTATGGTTTTGATTTTTCGTCCGCTTTTCTTCTTAGGCGCAGGTTCTTTTAGGACGGGTACATTCGCTTTTGGCATGTCATTTCTCCGCAACTTTCTGAATAAGTATTACAAAGCTTATATCCCCTCCAGGGGAGGGGACAAAAGTTTAGGGCTATACTACGAAGGTTTCGCGAATCAGCACCACGATAGCCTTAAGCCAGATCCAGCTGACGCAAGGCTGGCGATTCACGGCGTACCGAGCCTCCAAGCCGTTGGAACATCGTTTCGATTCGATCATAACCGCGGTCGATATGATGAACCTGCTCCACCACGGTTTGACCCTGGGCCGCCAAACCAGCGATCACCAGCGCCGCCCCTGCACGCAGGTCGGTTGCTTCCACGGTCGCGCCGTAAAGCCGGGGCACCCCGCGAATAAACGCGGAATTCAAGTCCACCGTAATGTCGGCGCCCATGCGAACCAGCTCGCCGACATGCTTGAACCGGCCTTCGAACACGGTTTCTTTCATCACGCTCATTCCGTCCGCCAAGGATAATAGAACCATCACTTGGGACTGCAAATCGGTAGGAAACGAAGGATACGGCGAGGTCACAATTCGTTCCACCGCTTTCGGACGGCCTGCACTGCTCAACGTTATTATATCATCGCTCACTCCGATTTGAACACCGGCCCGCTTGAGCACGGTAAGCAACGATACCAGGTGTGAAGGGTTGCTGTGGGTCAACGTAACACTGCCGCGGGTGGCAGCCACAGCAATCAATGCAGTTCCCGCAACGATACGGTCCGGGATAATCTCGTAATCGCAAGGGGTGAGACGCTTCACTCCTCGGATCGTAATCGTGTCGGTTCCCGCGCCGATGATGCTGGCGCCCATGGCATTCAAGAAGTTTTGCAGATCCTGAATCTCCGGCTCCCGCGCTGCATTCGTAATCATCGTTGTGCCTTCAGCGAGCGCTGCAGCCATCATGATGTTCTCCGTTGCACCCACGCTGGGGAAATCCAGATGGATGTCGGTACCAATCAACTTGCTGGCTCTGCACCATATTTGCTGATCGTGTTCTTCAATCTTCGCTCCTAAAGCTTCAAGTCCCTTCAAATGCAGATCGATCTTCCGTTCCCCGATCGCACAGCCTCCCGGCTGATAGATGCATACTTCCCCAAAACGGGCAAGCAGCGGCCCCATCAAAAAGATGGAGGAGCGCATCTGTTTCATCAAGTCCTCAGGAACATGGCTGGAATCTGCCCCCGAGGTATCCACAGTCACCGTATCTCCCAAATGGACGGCTTTACAGCCCAGTCGACTGAGAATGCCTAACATGACATCAATATCGAGCAGGCGGGGGACATTTCGAAGTTGCACCTTACCTTCCGCCAGCAGCGATGCGGCCAGAATCGGCAATGCGGCATTTTTCGCTCCATGGATACGAATGGTTCCTGATAGGGGTTTCCCGCCTTCGATCACCAATTTGTCCAATGTATCACCTCCGAGTTTACCGTTCACCCACGAAGAAGACCTCCGGCACCAGCGCCACCCCAAATTGATCTTGGACGGCTGCCTTGACTTGCTCCATGAGCGCAAGAACGTCCTCTGCTGTCGCTTGCCCGGTATTGACGATGAAATTGGCATGCAGCGTGGACACTTCAGCCCCGCCGACCTTCATCCCTTTGAGACCCGCCGCTTCAATCAGCCGAGCGGCATGATCGCCGGGCGGATTGCGAAATACGCTGCCTGCACAAGGCTGCGAGAGCGGCTGCGTTTTGCGACGGCGGTCCTTGTACGCCGCCATGGCCGCCGCGATCTCCAGCCGATCACCCACGGCAAGCGAAAAACGTGCCTGAGCCACGATCCCTCGCTGTTCATGCAGGACGGAATGCCGGTAGGCAAACTTCATATCCTCCGCTGTGTATGTGACCAATTCACCCGTCTCCAGAACAATGTCAGCGGATTTAAATATACGTGACACATCGGACCCGTGGGCACCGGCATTCATGTAGACGGCGCCGCCGACTGTACCCGGAATTCCCCCCGCAAACTCCAGCCCGGTTAGTCCCTGTTTGCCAGCCATGATGCTGAGCCGGACGGTGGATGCGCCGCCTCCGGCGCTGACTTGCGTACCGTCGAATACAATCTGCTCGAACTCACCACCCAGCCGGATGACGCAGCCTCGGATGCCTTTGTCGGAAACCAGCAGATTGGAGCCTTTTCCGATCATCATCCACGGGATTCCTTCTGCGTGGAGCAAGCGCATCAGCTCCGCAAGCTGCCGGGTCGTTTGTGGAACGGCCATCGCATCCGCCGGACCGCCGATTTTCCAAGTCGTGTATTTCGACATTGGTTCATTCGGCAACACCTCCAAGGCTTCCAGCCTGGTCAATTGTGATATCCACTGCTGCATCGTATAACCCTCCTTGACTTGAATGGCGGATCCCTTCGACGGTACTTCGCCGGGTGCCGCTGTTTCATATCGGCAGTCGATGGCTGCCGGAGCCCGGGTCCTGCAGGGCTGAAGATCTTGCCCCGCTTGGTTGTCACGATTTATAGAGTATCTTATGCCTCCCTAACGGAGAGTGTGACAATCGCCCAGACTTCCCGGCACAAGCCCTTACATCGCCTCTGAACAGCGCCTTATTGGTGCTTAACGAGCCTTTGCATCTCTTCCACGATGAGATGGGCGGAATCCGGTTTGCCCAAGGCACGGGAAGCGGTCGACATCGCGCTGTGCCGACGCAAATCGCTCATCACGCGCTCAATGGATGCATACAAGCTCTGTCCCGTCAGCTCCGGCTCCAAAATCACTTCGGCCGCACCGGCGCTCTCCAGCGCGCGGGCATTTTTCTCTTGATGATTGTTCGTTACGTTAGGAGATGGAATCAGAATCGCCGGAATCCCCAGTGCTGTAATTTCCGCCAAAAAAGAAGCCCCGGCACGGTTCACGATCAGCGAGGTGCAGGCCAGAACCTCCGGCATGTTATGCACATAAGGAAGCATCTGCAGATTGGCAGGAAGTTCGCCCAATTTCGCTGAAATCGCCTCCACCGTCGAGGCATAGTAGCGGTCTCCGGTGACGTATACAAATTTCAAGTGTTCGGACTGCTTAAGCAGCGGAGCCATTTCAACCATCGCTTGATTGATGGCACGGGCCCCTTGACTGCCGCCGACCACAAGGACAACCGAGTTGCTAGACGGCAACCCCAGCGATTCAAAGCCCTTTTGCTTATCGGCTGTGTATACGGTTGTCGCCCGCGGATTCCCGGTGTAAATCACGTTGCGAGCTGCGGGGAACGCATTCTCCGATCCCTCGAAGCTGACGGCAACCGTCGATGCGTATTTGCTCAGAAAGCGGTTCGTTAAGCCCGGAATGGCGTTCTGTTCATGAATAATGCTGGGAATGCCCAGCTTGGCCGCAGCGTAGACCACCGGACCGCAGACATATCCGCCGGTTCCGATGACGACGTCAGGCTTAAATTCTTTGAGCAGTTTCTTGGAAGTTTGCACTCCCTTGAGAAAACGCATGACCGTTTTCACATTATCGAAGGACAGCTTCCGACGGAAGCCGGTAATCTCAATCGCTTCAAATGGAATTCCTTGCTGCGGTACAATCGAGCTTTCAAGCCCGCGCTTGCCCCCGATGTACAGAAACTCAGAGCCGGGAAATTCCTTGGCGCATTGGCTGGCGACGGCCAGAGCCGGGTAAATATGCCCCCCGGTTCCACCGCCGCTAAGTACGACGCGCATATTCTCACCTCGCGTAACGGGATAAATTCAGTAGAATGCCTAGCGCGGTCAGCATCAGCGTCAGCGAAGATCCGCCGTAACTGATCAACGGCAGCGTAATGCCGGTGACTGGCATCAGACCGATGACAACGCCGATGTTGATGACAACCTGCACGCCTACCATACCTACGATTCCGACAGCAAGCAAGCTGCCAAACAGATCATCGATGGTCATGGCCACGCGCATTCCGCGCCATACTAATATCAAAAACAATAACAAAACTAAGAGTCCGCCGATAAAACCTAATTCCTCAGCTAGAATCGAGAAGATGAAGTCGGTTTGCGGCTCCGGCACATAGCTGTATTTTTGCCGGCTCATCCCCAGACCCAAGCCTGCCAATCCACCGGGCCCAATCGCATAGAGCGACTGGATGATCTGATAACCCGCACCCAATGGATCCGACCATGGATCCAGGAAGGCGGTAATCCGTTTCAGCCGATAAGGTGCCGCCAGGATCAAACCAACGAAGCCTATCGCACCTACAGCCGCCAATCCGGCTAAATGGCGAATGCGTGCACCTGCGGTAAACACGATCAACAGGGAAGCGCCCAGCATAACCGTTCCTGTCCCCAAATCAGGCTGCAGCATGATTAATCCAAAGGCAAGTCCGATAATCCCAAGCGGCGGCAGCAGGCCTTTCGTAAAATTCGTGATCTTGTAATCTTCTTTACTTAGCCAATAGGATAGAAACAAGATCATCCCCAGCTTCATAAACTCGGAGGGTTGAATCCCAAACGAGCTGATGCCCAGCCAGCTGCGCGCCCCGCCGCGTACGACCCCGATCCCGGGAATCAGTACGATGACGAGCAGGATAAAGCAGAGAACCAGCCCGACTTTCGCGTATTTTCGCAGCAGACGGTAATCTACATTCATCATCAAGAACATCGCAATTAACCCAAGTACAGCAAAGAGCAGCTGCCTCTTAACGAAATAGAAAGAATCGCCGTAATCATGGAAAGCGAGTACGGAACCCGCGCTGTATACCATTACGATTCCGATCGCCAGCAATCCGAGAATGCTGGCCGCCAGCCAAAAATCCGGCGCCGTACGGCTCTTGCCCATCGTGGATGCCACCTCTTAACCGAAAGTAGGGGCTTTTCCACCCCCCTACTTAAAGGGTATGCACCGCCTCTTTAAAAATGCGTCCACGCTCTTCATAGGAAGGGAACATATCCCAGCTTGCACAGGCCGGCGAGAGCAGAACGATATCTCCCGGCTCCGCCAGGCTTGCAGCCTCCTTCAGCGCAGCGCGCAGCGTATCTGCGGCGCTGTCCACAGTATCGACCAGCACGATGTGCGATAGACCCGCCAGCTCAGCGACTCTAGCAATTTTTTCTTTCGTTTGCCCCATCGCCACGACGGCCTTTACCTTCTCTTTGAAAACCGGCAGCAGCTCCATATAATCCGAGCCGCGGTCCAATCCGCCGGCGATCAACACGATAGGTGCCTGCAGTGCTTCAAGGGCCATGACCGTTGCCTTGGAGTTGGTCGCTTTGGAGTTGTTATAGTAAACGACGCCTTGCTTCTCGTCGACATACTCCAAGCGATGCTCCACGCCGCGGAACGTTCGCAGCGGCTCCGCCAGCGCATCTGGTGCAGCTCCCGCAGCAATCGCCGCCGCAACCGCCGCCAGCGCATTCTCGACGTTAAAGCGGCCCGGCAAAGCGATGTCAGCGATGTCGACAATTGCCCGCGCCACGCCATCAGCCCCCCGGTACATGATGTGACGGGTTAATCCGTCTTCGACATCCGGAATGTACGCCGGTGCGACATAAACCCCCTCCGACTGCAATTCTTCAGTCATCGAGAAAGGGATCAGCTTCGCTTTTATGTAGGGCACAAGCTCCCGGCACACGGGGTCGTCCCAATTGAGGACGGCGCGGTCCGTTTCTCGTTGATTCGCAAACAGCTTGGCTTTCGACGAGATGTAATCATCCATCGTCCCGTGATAATCCAGGTGCGTCTCCGTCACGTTCAGCAGGCAGGCCACCTCCGGGCGGAACGCCCGGGTCCCCTTCAACTGAAAGCTGCTGAGCTCGGCGACCAACCAGTTGCGTACATCCGCCTCCTCAGCAGCCTCGCACAGCGGGATGCCAATATTACCGGCGACAATCGGTCTCATGCCGGCAGCCTCCAGCATGTTGCCAACCCACGTCGTTGTGGTCGTTTTGCCATTGGAGCCAGTAATCCCGAGAATGGGAGCCGGGCTGATCAAATAAGCGATCTCCACCTCCGTCACAACCTCGATGCCAAGCTCCATCGCCTTGGCCACAGGAGGCGCGGTATAGGGGATCCCCGGGTTTTTAACGACCAACGAAACGCCCTCATGAATGAGATCGTCCGGGTGACCTCCGCATACAACAGAAATTCCCAAAGCCTCCAATTCGGATGCTTCGGGACACTGTTCTCGTTCTTTTCGATCATTGACTGTGATGACGGCGCCATAATGATGCAGGGTTTTGGCGACCTGAACGCCGCTTCTCGCCAAACCGAGAACGACAACCTGACGTCCCCGGTATTCTTCTGGATGATTCATCTTCATTACAACCCCTTGTTCAAGTAAAGTCCTATGACCGCCAGCACCAGTCCAACCGCCCAGAAGGTGACGTCAACGCGCCATTCCGACCAACCGGACAACTCGAAATGATGGTGAATCGGGCTCATCTTAAATACCCGCTTGCCGCGTGTCTTAAACGAAACGACCTGGATGACGACAGACAACATTTCGATGACAAATATTCCGCCGATGACCAGGAACAACAGCTCGGTTTTGGTGACGATCGCAATCGCGCCAATCGCCCCGCCGATGCCCAGCGAACCGGTATCGCCCATGAACACCTTGGCCGGATGCGCGTTAAAGACGAGAAAGCCCAGCACGGCACCGATCATGGCTGCGGCACATACCGCAGATGGAAGCGAAGTCACCTGCATGGCGATCACCGCGAATGCCCCCAGCGCAATTGCGCTGACGCCCGACAGCAAGCCGTCCACGCCATCGGTAAAATTCACGGCGTTCGTCACCGCCATCATCATGATCACGATAAACGGATAGTAGAACCACGGGCCCCAGTCAAACGAAATGTCCGTCCCCGGGATAGCAATCGCTGTGCTATGACCCTCCGAAATGAGCAAGGCACACATGATTCCGGCGAACAGCAGCTGTCCAATTAATTTCTGTCTGGGTGTGAGACCCAAAGACCGTTTAAATACGATTTTGATATAGTCGTCGAGAAATCCGACCAGTCCAAACCCCAGCGTGGCAACGAGTAGCACGTAGAAGTCGGTATTCACAACGGAAAATTTTAAGTAAGCCAACGTAAACGCTAGTAGGATAATAATGCCGCCCATCGTTGGCGTGCCCGCCTTTTTCAAATGGCTTTGCGGCCCTTCGCCGCGAATTTGCTGGCCGAATTTGAGTCTTCTCAGCAGCGGTATGATCAGCGGAGCCGAGATGACCGCCAGAATAAAAGATACGCCGATCGTTAACAAGATAAGTCCAAAATCCATGGGATCCCCCCCTTTCGCCGGTATTAGTGTGTTAGCTCGCTAGTTTTGATCGCTTCAACGACTTCTTCGAGTTTCATGCCCCGGGAAGCCTTAACCAAGACAATGTCCTGAGGATGCAGCAACGAAACCAGCTTGCGGATCAGTTCAGACTTATCAGTATATGCATGAATACAATTGGGGTCCAACTGTTTCTTCGCCCCCTCGGCAATGTGGCGCGACAGCGGACCGCAGGTGAACAGCAGATCCACCTTACCTGGCGTCAACATCTCCCCGATTTCGCGATGATAATCTGCTTCGGAATCGCCCAGTTCGAGCATATCCCCCAGCACGGCGATCTTCTTCCGATGCCCTTTCATATGCTCCAAAACGCCAAGGGCCGCCTTCATCGAAGTCGGGCTGGCGTTATACGCGTCGTTCAGGATCGTAATGCCGCTCTGTCCAGTAATGACTTCAATCCGCATTCCGGTCAGCTCCACATTGCTGAAGCCCTCACGGATCGCTGCGTCGCTCACCCCGTATTGACGGGCAACCGTGATCGCCGCAAGCGCATTGGATACATTATGTTCACCCAGAAGCGGCAGTTCCAGCGGTTCGCCTTCGCTGCCATGCGGCGTAAACAACGTATGATGGTCCGTAAACAGGATTCCTGTGGGATACAAGTCATTCTCCGGACGCAGCCCAAATGTTGCTGTTCGCAGACCTTCCGGCTTCACCGTAGACGGCTCGGCCAGCACTTGAGGGATAAGAGGTTCGTCCCCATTGTAGATGAACAGTCCTCCTGGCTTCATCCCCGCCAGAATTTCCAGTTTGGCTCTTGTGATCTCCTCCCGCGAACCCAGCTGCAGCAAGTGAGATTCGCCGATGTTGGTGACGACCGCTGTTTCCGGTTCACCAATCTTCGAGAGCAGTTCGATCTCCCCGCGCCCGCTCATGCCCATCTCCAGCACGGCGATTTCCGTATCTTCCGGCATGGCCAAGATCGTTAACGGAAGTCCGATATGGTTGTTGAAGTTCCCTTTGGTTTTATGCACTTGATATGTCGTCGATAAAAGAGCGTAAACCAGATCTTTGGTCGTCGTTTTCCCGTTGCTTCCGGTGATCCCGACTACTGTTGCTCCGGTTGCAGTCAAGTAGGATTTGGCCAGCGCCTGCAGCGCGATTAGCGTATCGTCCACGAGTACGGCCGGGCCTGGCGGCGTTCCCTTTGAGCGCGCCCATAGGCAAGCGCCTGCTCCAGCCTGAAGGCAGTCCGACGCGAAATCATGGCCATCGAACCGTTCCCCCGCCAGCGGCACAAACAGGCAGCCTTTCGTTATTTGCCGGGAATCCGTCACAACCCCCTGCACTTCGATGCCAGCATCGCCCGCATCCCGAATCTGTCCGCCGCACATCGCGGCAATTTCTGCTAAGTTTCTTTTAATCACTTTGCCAGACCCCTTATCGCTTCTTTTGCAACGATTCGATCGTCAAAATCAAGCACCTTCGTACCTATCAGTTGATAGGTCTCATGGCCTTTGCCCGCAATCAATACTACATCCTCATGGCTTGCCATTTCAATAGCCTTGCCAATCGCCTCGCGGCGGTCGACGATCATCTCATAACGCGCCTGATCCACGCCGTCCTCGATGAGTCCCTGTTCGATGTCCCGTAAGATCGCTTGCGGGTCTTCCGTACGCGGATTATCCGAGGTCACCAGCACGTAATCCGCATACTTCGCGGCGATTTGACCCATAATCGGGCGTTTCTTCCGATCCCGATCCCCGCCGCAGCCGAAGACGCAAATCACGCGGCCTTTCGCAAATTCATTTACCGTCCGCAGCACATTCTCCAACCCGTCCGGGGTATGGGCGTAATCCACAATGACGGCGAAATCCTGACCTTCGTCCACCGCTTCCACTCGACCCTCAACGCCTTTCACCGATTCCAGGCTGGCCTTGATCTGCGTAAGCGGGATACCTTCCAATAGTGCCGCGGAGATGGCGGCCAGCGCGTTGTATACATTAAACTTCCCTACCATCCGCAAGGAGATATCTGCGCTGCCGCGGAACGTATCCACGTGAAAGGATGTCCCCCGTGCGGTAATCGAGATGTTGGAGGCTCTAACGTCGGCATCCTGCTCCACGCCGTACGTAATCACTTCAGCCGCCGTCTGTTTGGCAAAATAAGCGCTCGCCGGGTCATCAACATTCAGCACGGCATAGCTGCGTTCCTCTGGATTTTCCGCATACGTATTCCCCAATCGGGAGAAAAATAATCCTTTGGCCCAGCGGTATTCGTCCATGGTCTTATGATAATCCAGATGATCCTGGGTTAAGTTCGTAAATACGGCCGTCCGGAAGCGGGTTCCTTTCACACGTCCTTGCGCCAGCGCATGGGAGGACACTTCCATAACACAATACTCACCGCCGCCTTCAGCCATGTCATGTAAATATTTCTGCAGCTCCAGCGACTCCGGTGTTGTCCCGGACATCGGATACGTCTGCCCGGCGAACCGGCGTTGGATGGTGCCAATCAATCCCGTTTCCTTGCCTTGATCCTGCAAAATCCGCTCGATCAGATAAGTAGTGGTCGTCTTGCCATTCGTACCAGTCACGCCGATGACTTTCAGCCGCGAGCTAGGCGCCCCGTAGAATACGCCTCCGAGTACAGCCATCGCCTGTCGACAGTCCTTGACTTTCAGCTGCGGCAGGGCAACCTCGTCCAGCCACCGTTCTACCACCAGTGCTGCAGCCCCTTGTTCTGCAGCCTGCCGGGCATAATCGTGACCATCCACCGTATGGCCGGGAAGGCAAATAAATAGATCCCCCGGTTGTACCTTGCGCGAATCGATCGCGATCCCCGTACAGGACGTTTCTTCATCTCCTCGTATCTGCGATGTCATAAAATACGTTGCTAGTTTCTTAAGCAGCATAGGTTACCCCTCCGTCTTTCAACTGCGTGCCCTATACGAAATTCAAAAATCGGGTTTCCATACACAATTTTTGAATTACCGATACACACTCATACTATATTATCACCAAATTTAACTAAGTTCAGGATTATTATTCACTTGTGATCGAGTTATGATCATGCTGTTGCTCTGCTTCCGCTTCTGTCCCCATGTAGATGCGGATCGTCGATCCCTTCTCTACGCGTGCCCCCGCTTTCGGGGCTTGGTTGATCACCACATTGCCGGCGCCGGATCTGGCCAGATTGAAATTCATATTCAAGTCCTCGTAGATTTCCTGCGTCGTGTGGCCGATCAAATCAGGTACCGTGACGATTGGCGTCTCGCCGTATTTATATTTCTTGTTGACCTGTTGCTCACGAGGAGGAACCTTCATATACTCCAGCGCATCCTCCATGATGTTGCGAACGATCGGAGCAGCTACCACGCCGCCGAATTGAATGCCTTGCGGGTTATCCACCGCCGTGTAAACCACGATCTGCGGGTCGTCCGCCGGGGCGAAGCCGATAAAGGAAACGATATGTTCATTTTGCGAGTACCGTCCGTTCACGACCTTTTGCGCTGTCCCGGTTTTCCCGCCAACCCGATACCCGTCGATAAACGCGTTCCCGCCAGTTCCGTTGGCGACGACGCTTTCCAGCGCCATACGAATTTGCTTCGAGGTCTCCTCCGAAATGACCTGCCGCACCATCTGCGGCTTGTTCTCGGAAACAACCTCGCCTGTCTCCGGATTCGTCCACGCTTTGGCGACAAAAGGCTTATACAGCTTCCCGCCGTTAATCGCCGCAGAAACCGCCGTAATCTGCTGGATCGGAGTCACCGATACGCCTTGACCAAACGAGGTGGTTGCCAATTCCACCGGCCCTACTTGCGAGAGCTTAAACAAAATCCCGTTCTCTTCTCCATTCAGATCGATGCCGGTTTTGCTGCCGAAGCCGAAATTTTTGATGTAATCGAACAACGTCTCTTTACCCAGCCGTTGGCCTAACGCTACAAATCCCGGGTTGCAGGAGTTTTCAACAACCTGAAGGAACGTTTGGCTGCCATGGCCGCCCTTCTTCCAGCAGCGAAGCGTAGCCCCTCCTACCTTAACATAACCTGGGTCAAAAAAACGCTCATTCAGCAAATCCACCTTTTTCTCTTCTAATGCCGCTGCCAGCGTAATGATCTTGAAGGTGGAACCTGGCTCGTACGTCATCCAAATCGGCAAGTTCCGGTTATATACTTCGGTATCATATTCTTGGTAAGCTCCAGGCTCGTACCCCGGCCGGGCTGCCATGCCAAGGATTTCTCCTGTCTTCGGGTTCATCGCGATCGTCAGTGCCGAATCAGCCTGCAGCCGATCCATCGCTTGATCCAACTCCCGTTCGATGATGCTTTGGATCGTCTTGTCGATCGTTAGCGTCAGATTTAGACCGTCCTTCGGCTCTACGTACTTCTCCGACGAACCTGGCATCAAGCGCCCGCCGGCATCAGATAGATAAGATACGCTCCCGTTCATGCCGCTGAGTAAATTATCGTACTTGCTTTCCACGCCGGTAAGGCCTTGGTTGTACCCGCCGGTAAAGCCCAGGATATGTGCCGCCAATCCTCCGAAGGGATAGTAGCGCTTATTGTCTTCGGCAACAACAATACCCGGAAGAGCTAAATCACGAATTTGCTGCGCTTTTTCCATCGTAATTTTGCGTCCGCCGGGTTGCAGCCTGACTATGGATTGTCTCTTGGTGATCGTCTTCAGCACCGATTCCTCGGTCATCCCAAGCAGCGGCGCCAGCTTCTTGGCCGTCAGCTCCGGATCCTTGATCTGCACCGGGATGGCCATCACCGTTGGCGTCGTAATATTATAAGCTAGCATCGTGCCGTTGCGGTCGCTGATTTCGCCGCGCTTCGCCGAATACGGGATATTCCGGCGCCAGGAATCCTCCGCTTTGGCGGACAATTCAGCCCCTTTCCCGATTTGAACGTAGGCAAGACGCACGGCCAGCGCCACAAACAGCAAACATAACACCATTAACAGCCAGAATAATCTTCGTCTGACGGTAAATCTGGATACTTTCACAGGTTGCCCCCCTTACCTATCCTGACATCATCATGATTGTACTCATCACATGACTATTCAGGACAACCAGGGGTTAGAACAAGCTATGGCGAGTCCGAGGTCTTCTTCTCTCCTGCATCGTCCCCTTGATCGCCGCCGTTTGTGGCATCCTCCGCCTGCTCCTCGTCGGACGAAGTTTCCTCCTTGTCCGGCGGTTCCAAGGTAAGGATCACGCGTCTGCCGCCGTTTTCGTTCACGATCTCCTGCGAAACGACGTAACCTTCCCCTTGTGTCGTAACCGGGATCTGCAGGATGGACAGCAGCTCCACCGCATCGCGCAACGATTCGCCCTGCAGGTTCGGCACATTGATGTCCGAGCCTTTCTCTGTAACCAAGTACACGAATTGCCCGGATTTAAGCGTCGTGCCCGCCTTCGGGAATTGAGAGATAATCGTGTCCCCCTT
Source organism: Paenibacillus sp. 3LSP (assembly GCF_032465655.1). Classification (NCBI taxonomy): domain Bacteria; kingdom Bacillati; phylum Bacillota; class Bacilli; order Caryophanales; family Paenibacillaceae; genus Paenibacillus; species Paenibacillus sp. 3LSP. The sequence goes on from NZ_JAWDJI010000091.1 coordinate 22,728, forward strand.
CCCATAGGTTGCGTAGGAGATGCGACTGGCCGACAGCTTGTCCTTGGCTTGTTGTACCGACAGACCACCGACATCCGGAACCTTAGGGCCCGTAGCAACCGACTTCGAGGAGTTATCAGACGAGCTGCCTTCGTATTTTTTCGGAACACCCATATATTGCAGCGTTTGATTCACGATCTGCTTAAATACCGGGGCGGCAGCAGCCCCCCCGCCCAGCTCCGAGTCCTTCGGTTCGTCGATCAAGACGATGACTGCTATCTTCGGATCATCCACCGGCGCATAGCCGATAAAAGAAACGACCTGCTTCGTGTAATCATATTGGCCGTTAACTACCTTTACCGCAGTCCCCGTCTTACCAGCTACACGATACCCATCGATGTAAGCATGGCGTCCGGTACCGATTTTTTGGTCCGAAACGACTTGCTCCAAATAGGTTCCGACTTCCTTCGCTGTGTCGGGAGAGATCACCTGTTGAAGCACTTTAGGTGTAGTTTCCACCGTCTCCCCGGTCTGCGGATCGGTGATAGACTTGACGATATGGGGCTCCATCAGCTTGCCGCCGTTGGCGATCGCCGATACTGCGACAATTTGCTGCAGCGGCGTCACAAGCAGCTTCCCGTGCCCGTATGACATCGCCGCAAAGTCAGCCTGCTGCACCGGATCCACGATCCCTTTGGATTCTCCCGGCAGCTCAATGCCCGTCTTTCTCCCGAAGCCAAACTGATCGACGTACGTCTTCAGCCGTTCCGGGCCCAGCATCTCGTAACCCAGTTTGACGAATGCGACGTTACTGGAGCGCTTGACGCCTTCCAGATAAGTGATTTCGCCCCAACCGGACCGCTTCAAGTCGTGAATCGTTTGCCCCGGCACCCGGATGCTGCCGGATTTGTATGTAGCGTTTGGATTAAATAAGCCTTCCTGAACCGCCCCGGCCAAGGTTACGATTTTAAAGGTGGAGCCTGGCTCGTAAACGGACTTAATCGCGTGGTTATAAAAATTCTTCTGATCGACATCCGCCCAATATTCATTGGGGTTAAAGGTCGGCATATTCGCCATGCCAAGGATTTCCATCGTATTGGGATCGGCCGCAATCACCGTCATACTGATCGGCTGCAGCTGAGCGTAGGCTTCCTTCATCGCCTGCTCGATGTAATACTGGATCGTGTAGTCGATCGTCAGCTTCAAGTTGTCTCCGTTCTTCGGCGGGTTATAAATTTCGCTCGCTTTCGGAATCTCAATTCCTCGGCCGTCCCGCTTATATTCGAGCGAACCGTTCACGCCCTTGAGCTGTTCATCGAAGTAGGCTTCAATTCCAGATACGGCTTTGCCCTCTCGATCGATATATCCCAAAACGTGGGAAGCCAAGCTTTGATTCGGATAATATCGCTTCTGATCCTTGATCAAGTAAATACCGACGTCCTGCAGGTTTTTATGCTCTTCCTTCAGCTCGTCGATCAATGCCTGCACCTGATTCTTCAAGTCTTGATCAATTTTCCAGCCCTCGTTCCGCACCTCACGTTGCGTATAGAACTCGCCGGACTCTTTTTTCGCATTGACGATCTTCCGGAGTTCACCTTCGTCTTTCCCGAGAACCTTGCCAAGCCCTTCAACGACCTCGTCCTGAATGCCGTATTTGTTAATAAGTTCGGGATTAACCGCCACCGTGTAAGCCGGAGCATCCACTGCCAGGACATCGCCGTTCCGATCCATGATCGTTCCCCTCGTGGCGGGCAGCAACTTTTTGGTCGACCACAGCTCCTCCGCATGCGACTGCCAAAAATCCGCTTGCACAACCTGCAGCCAAAACGCTCTACCGATCAATACAGCAAAAAAGAGGGTAATACATCCCCCTATCAGCAGTGTTCGAAGCTTTATTCGCTTGATCATGGCAAAACCTCTTTAGACATTATTTCTTGGCCGTTTCAACGCCATCTGCCGGCACGTTCACATGAAAACCTTCTACCTCCGGCTGAACATAACCGAGCTCCTTCGCCTTCTCTGGAATTTGTTCCTCCAGCTTTTCCTTCTGGATGCTAAGTTCCTTCACTTCCGCGTTGATCGCTTGAATGTCCGTATTCAAATTAAACATTTGGCGCTTAATGTTGTAAAGTGACACATTTTGCCATAACAACCCGCCCATCACGGCCACGCAAAAAATAACCGTCATCATATACAGCAACTTCTCACGGACCGGCAACGGCGAACGGCGGGTGACGACCTTCGTCGTTTCCCGATAACGCTGCGGTTGATAGCTGCGTTCTGCTTGCTTCTCCTTGACTGCCAGATTCCCACGCGTATAAGCCATTTACGATACCTCCACACCGGTTTGCAATTTCTCCGCCACGCGCAATTTCGCGGAACGGGCCCGCGGATTCTCAGCCAACTCCTGCTCCGACGGAACGATTGGTTTCCGGTTGATTAATTTAAGTGATCCTTTGCCGCCGCATACGCACATCGGAAAATCGGGCGGGCAAGTACATTTCTCCACATAGCTGGCAAAGATTTGCTTACAGATTCGGTCCTCCAACGAGTGGAAGGTGATGACCGAAACCCGTCCTTCCGGCGCCAAGCAACGGATAGCGGCATGCAGCCCTTCTTCGAATGCGCCCAGCTCATCGTTAACCGCGATGCGCAAGGCCTGAAAGCTGCGCTTGGCGGGGTGCCCCCCCGTACGCCTTGCGGCCGCCGGGATGCCCTCCTTAATCAGCTCGACGAGCTGACCCGTCGTTTCAATCGGCTCCTGCGCTCGCCGGTCTGCAATGACCTTGGCGATCCGCCTGGAAAATTTCTCCTCGCCGTATTGGAACAAGATCCGAGCAATTTCGCGTTCTGGCCACGTATTTACGATCTCCCGAGCCGTCAACGAGGCCGATTGATCCATCCGCATATCGAGCGGCGCGTCCGCATTATAGCTAAACCCCCGCTCTCCTTCATCAAATTGGGGAGAGGAAACGCCGAGGTCGAACAATACGCCGTCCACCTGGGGAACTCCGTTTAGTTGCGGCACCCCTTCGATCTCCCGCAATTTTTGCTCAATGTAGCGGAAATTGCTTTTTACCAAAGTTAACTTGTCCGCATAGGCTGCTAGCCGCTCCTTGGCATTGTCCAATGCCCAGTCGTCCTGGTCGAAAGCAATCAGCCTTCCCCCGGGACCTAGCTTGGATAAGATAACAGAGCTGTGGCCTCCGCCTCCCAGCGTACAATCCACATAAATGCCGTCCGGCTTGATGCGCAGCCCTTCTGTTGCTTCTTCTTTGAGTACCGTGATGTGATGGAACAAGACTTACGCCCCCAAACCTGAATTCATTTGACTTAGCTCAAAGAATAACCTCTTCTAAAGATCGAAGTTGAAATCCACCAACTTCTCAGCAATTTCGTTAAACGTATCTTCCGACTGCTGGAAGTATTGCTCCCACGTGTCTTTGCTCCAAATTTCCACGCGATTCGACACGCCTAAAACAACGCAATCCTTCTCCAGCTTGGCATACTGCCGTAAATTACTCGGCAAGTTTACCCTTCCCTGTTTATCCCATTCACATTCGGTTGCTCCCGAGAAAAAAAACCGGGTAAACGCACGGGCGTCGGATTTCATCAGTGGTAAGGCCTTCAGCTTCTGTTCCAGCACTTCCCATTCCTGCATTGGATAAACGAAAAGACACTGGTCCAAGCCGCGGGTTACAACGAAAGAGCTGCCGAGGAGTTCACGAAACTTAGCCGGAATAATAATCCGGCCTTTATCGTCAATGCTATGTTGGAATTCCCCCATAAACATTGGTGACTCACTCCTTACCTCTTTCCCCCACTTTGCACCACTTTACACCACTGTGATATGTAACTATTCCACACTAAATGTGAAATTCCTTCTTTGGTTCAAATTTTTTTTGACATGAGGTGGATGCGAAGAGTGTATTGCTTTAGGACAGCGACCGCGGTAGAAGTTCGTTTGGCGCTTAAGAAGCAGCAAAAAGGACTATCCCGACAGATTGAATCTGCCTGAGATAGTCCGCTTATCGTGCGTTAACAGTAAAAACTAATGTTATTTTATGGATTGATCTCTGGTTTCTGCGAATTAAGAGCATTTTGTACCGTTATTTTAGGTGAAATCCTCCAACTTTGCTCTATCTGTCGGAATTAGCGGTAGGATTTACCGTTAAATCTCCTCTAGCGGGGGAAAATCAGCAATTAACGGTACGATTTACCGTTAACTATCGCCTCTTGGCGATGGAGCAGCATCAATTGGAACGAGGATCTTCTCTCCACCAGCGATTGAACTGCTCCCGCACTCCCAACAAATTAATGCTCTTGCCAGCTATCCAGGTAAGCGCGTTGCTCCGCGGACAGCGCATCGATGTTCACGCCGAGGCTTTCCAGTTTGAAGCGAGCTACCTGCTCATCCAATTCGTAAGGGACATTCACAACCGTCTTCCCGATTTCTTTATAACGGTCATTGACGTATTTCAAAGACAACGCCTGCAGCGCAAACGTCATGTCCATAATTTCAGCTGGATGTCCATCACCAGCAGCCAAGTTCACCAGACGGCCTTCGGCGAGCAGGTACATCTTGCGTCCGTCTTTCAGCTGATATTCTTCAATGTTCTTACGCACCGTGCGAACAGAAACCGAACGCTCCTCAAGCTCTGGCTTGTTTACTTCCACGTCGAAGTGGCCGGCATTGGACAGAATCGCGCCGTCCTTCATCACATCGTAGTGCTCGCCGCGAATGACATCGCGGTTGCCTGTTACTGTAACGAAGAAATCGCCGATCTTCGCTGCTTCCAGCATCGGCATCACTTGGAAGCCGTCCATCACCGCTTCCACCGCTTTGATCGCGTCAACTTCGGTAACCACAACGTTAGCGCCGAGGCCTTTGGCCCGCATCGCCACGCCTTTGCCGCACCAGCCGTAGCCGACAACAACCACGGTTTTCCCCGCAACGACCAGGTTTGTCGTCCGGTTAATGCCATCCCATACCGATTGGCCGGTGCCGTAACGGTTGTCGAACAAGTATTTGCAATAAGCATCGTTAACTGCAACCATCGGGAATTTCAACTGACCTTCCTTGTCCATCGCTTTCAGGCGCAAAATCCCGGTAGTCGTCTCTTCAGCGCCGCCCCGCACATTCTCCAGCAAATCCTGACGTTCCGAGTGCAAGATCGTAACCAAATCACCGCCATCGTCGATGATCAGATCCGGCTTCGTCTCCAGCGCTTTAATTAACAACGCCTTATATTCTTCCGGTTCAGGATTATATTTGGCATAAACGGTGATGCCATCTTCAACGAGTGCAGCACAAACATCGTCCTGCGTCGACAGCGGATTGCTGCCGGTAATCGTCACTTCCGCCCCACCGGCTTGGATAACTTTAGCCAAGTAGGCCGTTTTGGCTTCCAAATGAAGCGAGATGGTCACTTTCAGTCCTTTAAAAGGCTGCTCCGCCTCGAATTGCTTCCGAATCCGGTTCAGCACCGGCATGTGGGCTTCCACCCAATCGATCTTCAAATGCCCCTCCGGCGCAAGCTTCAAGTCGGTAATGATGCTGTTCTGAATCGCTAACGAACTCATAAATGTCTCCTCCTATAAATAGATGATTCGATGTTTGCCAGTTAACTCATAAGGGATATTCATCAGGCCTTCGATCCAATCTGTCCCATACCGATTTAATGCATCAAAGAGATTGTAAACTCTCTCCTGCGGCTTGCTTAGAGGGAATAGCGAGAGTTGAATCCGGTCGAAATGGCGTAAGCCGGTCTCATGAATTTTCTCCAAAGCATCCTTCGCCTTGCCGCGCAAATACTCGATTTGGCCGATGATCTTGTCTCGGTTCACCGCCCCGAGTCTGGACAAATCGCTTTGAACTCCTGCCAGCTCCTCAATGAGCGGATTGTATAGCTCTCCAAACGCAGCGATGACCTCATCAAACCGCTTGTCGACCGGCATCCGCTCCTGCGCCGCAAGCCAAGCTTCACGTCTGCGGCGGAAGCCTTCGGCATCCTTCACATCATCCCAGCTGAGCTGATATTTCTGCATATACTTTTGCACGGTTCGATCTACCACCGTAAAAGCTTCCCGTGCCAGCAGCAGTGGCATTTTCAGCCCCAGTTTATGAAACGCCTTACGCGTCAGCCCCCAGTAAGCAATTTCGCCGGGGCCGAGAACCGAGCCAAGGACGGGAAGCAAACTGTCCTGCATCAAGGGGCGAGTTAACACATTATTGCTGAACCGCTCCGGATGCTCCCGCAGCTCGGTGAGCAGCTCGTCAGCCGTAAAGGAGACTTTGCCCTTGCGGTCTTCGAAGCGCCCTTCCTGTTTAAACAACAGCAGCCGTTCATGTTCATTAATATAGAACAAATTCGCTCCATTTTCGGCCACTTCAGCCGAAGGTTCAAATCCCAAGCCCGCCAAATCCCGTACCGTTTCGTGGTAAGCCGATTCCAGCTCATCATTGCGGCGAATCATTTGCTCAAACACCGGTACTTCCAGCCGGCGCAACTCAGGATCTGACGAGTCCAGCAGCACCAGTCCGTATTTTCCAAACAAAGCTCCCATCAGCTTGGCAAAAGCGGCCGTCAAGTTATCCGCATCCGCTGACGAGCTTCGTGCCAAATCCAGGACCACCGCCTTATGCTCACTGTCGGGCAGCAGCTGCTCCAGCTCGGTTAGAGCCTTGTCCCACGCCTCAGACGTCACTTTTGTAAAGCTGACGGGGAGCCGTTCCATGCCGCCTCGATGCATGCGGATCCGACGCACCTGCAAATCCGGCGCCATGACATAGGTGTGATTAACCTCATCCCAATCGTGGTCTTCGCCGGCAATCCAGAACACGGGCACCACCGGGCGATTTAACCGGGCAGAAGCATCCTTCGCCGCTTTGAGGATGGTCACCGCTTTATAGATCACGAGCAGCGGCCCGGTAAACAATCCGCTTTGCTGCCCGCCGACAATCACCGCCGTTCCCGGCTGCTCAAGCTGATGGATTGCCTGCTCCACGGCTGGGTCCGGGTTATATTGTCTGTTATATTCACGAAGTCGGGCTGCTAGCGCCTTCCGACCTACACGCGTATGCTCTGATTGATCAAGCCATGCGACTCGTTCAGCCCAGCTGCTCGTTTCCGCCGGGTTGCTCTCATACAATTGCTGAACCGTAGCAAACTGATTTACGTAAACTTCAGCCAGCGGCCCTGCAAATGAAAGTTGCTCTTGAACGACATTCATCAGTTTGCGTCCTCCTGTCTGCATCAAAACCTTCCTTGATTGTAACGGATGTCCCACTGCTCCGTCAAAGAAATCCTTACTTTAGCTAAACCTCTAACTTTCCGTAATTAATAAGGCGCAAAAAAACTCCCGCATCCGTCATACACGGCTGCGGGAGTTCGCAGGTTCGATCAACCTTTTTTCGGCATGGAGACGAAATGGCCTTTCGACACTTCCACCAACTCGGAATTCTCCAAGTCGTACAAGCCTCCGCTGGCTGCGCCTTCTTTGCCGATTGGACCGCTGGTCGTATCCTCCAGAACAATCCGTTTCTTATTCGCTTCAACTTCCGGATCCGGAATCGGAATCGCGGACAGAAGGGTTTTGGTATAAGGGTGCAATGGATTGGCATACAGCTCCTCACTATCTGCCAATTCTACGATCCGCCCCAGGTACATCACGGCTACACGGTCACTGATGTGCTTCACCATGGACAAGTCATGTGCGATAAACAGATACGTTAATCCGAGACGTTCCTGCAGATCCTCCAGCAGGTTAACAACCTGGGCTTGAATGGAGACGTCCAGCGCCGAGATCGGTTCGTCACAGATGATGAACTTCGGATTTACCGCAAGCGCGCGAGCAATCCCAATCCGTTGGCGCTGACCGCCGGAGAACTCATGCGGATAACGGGTTGCATGGTCCGGGTTCAGGCCAACCATATCGAGCAATTCCTCAACGCGTTTCTTACGTTCAGCTCTCGAGCCGGCCAAACCGTGGATATCCAGCGCTTCCCCGATAATATCCGTTACGGTAAACCGTGGATTCAGCGATGCATATGGATCCTGGAAGATCATCTGCATATCACGGCGCATCGCTTTCATTTTCTTCGGCGGCAATTTGCTGATATCAACGCCGTTAAAGCGGACGCTGCCAGCTGTAGGCTCGTACAAACGAAGGATGGTACGGCCTGCGGTCGATTTACCGCAACCCGATTCGCCAACGAGGCCAAGCGTTTCGCCTTCGGCAATCGAGAAGCTGATGTCGTTAACTGCTTTCAGGACGTTACCGCCGCCAACATTAAAGTATTTTTTCAAGCCTTCAACTTCAATTAACGTCTTGCCTTTGCTCATGACGACTGTACCTCCTTGGCCATCGGATGAAGATCCCAGCAACGGGCGGTATGTGTTTCGCTAAATACCGTCGCGCCGGGGTCGATGCGTTCACAAATCTTCATCGCTTGGTCGCAACGAGCAGCGAATGGACAACCAATTGGCGGCTTAATCAAGTCCGGCGGCGTCCCGATAATCGGAATCAGCGGTTCGCCTTTCTTCTGGTCCAAACGCGGCATCGAACGTAACAAACCTTTGGTGTACGGATGCTGCGGGTTTTTAAAGATCTCCCACTTCGTTCCGGTCTCCACCACTTCACCCGCGTACATAACGATGACACGATCACACATGCCGGCTACAACGCCAAGGTCATGGGTAATCAAAATGATGGAGGTGCCCAACCGCGATTGCATTTCTTTCATGACGTCCATGATTTGAGCTTGAATCGTCACGTCGAGCGCCGTTGTAGGTTCGTCAGCGATCAACAGCGCAGGCCGGCAGGCAAGCGCAATGGCGATCATGACGCGTTGCCGCATCCCCCCGGAAAATTCGTGTGGATATTGGTTAAAGCGGGCTTCTGCATTTTTGATGCCTACAAGCTTCAGCATTTCGGTAGCCTGTTTCTTCGCTTCGCCCGCTGACATTTTCTGATGTTTGATTAATACTTCAGTAATTTGTCGGCCTACTTTGATTGTAGGATTCAAGGAGGTCATCGGGTCCTGAAATATCATGCCAATATCTTTCCCGCGGATCGATTCCATTTGCTTGTCGCTTTTTTTCAATAGGTCTTGCCCTTGGAAAATAATTTCACCTTGCTTAATAATGGAAGGAGGAGACGGAATCAGGCGCATAATCGTTTGGGCCGTGACACTCTTGCCGCTGCCGGATTCGCCGACGATCGCAACCGTTTCACCTTTCCCCACTTCAAAGTTCATACCGCGAACGGCTTTCACTTCTCCACCTTTGACTTGGAAGGAAACATGCAAATCTTTAACTTGTAAAATCGGCTCCATCATTCCACCTCCTACTTCTTCAGTTTAGGGTCAAGCGCATCGCGAAGACCGTCACCAAAAATATTAAACGCCAGCATGATGATACTGATCAGAATAGCCGGGAACAGCATCCGCCAAGGATAATACAACCAGCCGGTCAAGGCATCGTTGATCATCGAACCCAGCGAAGCAACCGGAGCTTGAACGCCCAAGCCAAGGAAGCTAAGGAAAGCTTCAGCGAAAATGGCGTTAGGCACAGATAAGGTCACCGTAACGATAATTGGCCCTACTGCGTTTGGCAACAAGTGGCGGAACAACAAGCGTCCGTGGCCTGCGCCCATCGAGCGGGATGCCAGTACGTATTCACGGTTTTTCAGTTGCATAATTTCACCGCGGACAATCCACGACATATTAATCCAGCCGGTGATAGTTAATGCCAAGATAATCGTCCCTAAGCTTGGCTCCATCACGACCAGCAAAAGAATCGTAACGAGCAGATAAGGGATGGAGTACAAAATCTCCGAAAACTTACTCATAATTTCATCGACGCGACCGCCGTAGTACCCCATGATTCCGCCGTAAATAACGCCAATCAAGAGGTCGATACACGCCGCCGCCAAACCTACGATCAAGGATATACGAGCTCCCATCCAGGTACGGATAAACATATCACGACCGAGATCATCCGTGCCAAACCAGTGTGCGGCCGATGGCGCTTTGTTCGTATTTAGAAGATCATTCGAATAATAGTTGTAGCCGTAGATTTTACCGACAATCCAAGGAGCGATAATCGCAGCGAGCGTAACCAGCCCCAAGAAAATCAAAGCCGTCATCGCCAGCTTATTGCTGCGCAATCGTTGCCATGCATCACGCCAAGCAGAAATACTTTCGCGTTGAATGACTTCGGCTTCTTTCTCGTCCGCGCCAATTTTGCGGAAATCGTCCGCCGTCAGGTCGACCGGTGTCGGCATCACTTTCATCGGATTTGTATTTTCCATGCGCATTATCCCTCCTTCCCTTTCGCAAGCTTAATTCTCGGATCCACCAGCACGTAAAGGATGTCTGTGATAAACCGGGCCACCATCAAGATTACGCCGTAGAAGATCGTAATCCCCATAATCAACGGATAATCGCGAACGCTGATCGCTTGCACGAACTGCTTCCCGATGCCGCCAATCCCGAAGAGCTGCTCAATCACCACAGAACCGGTTACGATGTTTGCCGTCATCGGTCCCATGTAGGTGATGACCGGCATAATCCCGTTACGAATGACGTGACGGAACAGAATGGCCATCCAGCCCAAGCCTTTTGCCTTTGCTGTTTTAATGTAGTCCGCATGCAATACCTCCAGCATGCTGGAACGAGTCAAACGGGCAATAAACGCGATCGGCTGCGCCGTGAGGGCCGCTACCGGCAACACATAATACATCGGACCTTTAAAGCCCATCGTCGGCAGCCAGTGCAGCTTCGAAGCAAATACGTACTGCAGCAAAGAAGCCACGACGAAGCTAGGTACCGCGATGCCCAGCACCGCTAACACCATCGCCACATTGTCGATCAATTTGCGATGATACAGCGCTGCCAGCATACCAAGCAGTACCCCAAGGACTAACGCGACGATAATCGCAACAATCCCCAGCTTCAATGAAGCCGAAAACGTTTGACTGATAATGTTGGATACATCCTGGTTGATTTGCTTCATGGAAATTCCCAAATCGCCCTGAGCAATTTCACCCAAATATTTCAGATATTGCTGGTAAACGGGCTTATCGAGACCTAACTGTTCTATCAGGCGCTCCTTAATTGCCGGAGGTACCTGCTTCTCTGAAGTCAGCGGATTCCCCGGAATCGCCTTCATCAGGAAAAAGGTAGCTGAGATCAAAATAAACAGTGAAATTAACATGTAAAAAAACTTACTGGCAATATAGCGTACCATGCCCGTTCACACCTCCTTCTTTTAAATTTCGACATATATCGATTTTAGGTGAAAAGAACCACTTTGTCTATTCCATATATTTGTATAAGGACGTAATGCTTGGAAGAAGAGGACACGCAAAAAAAACGGGATATATATGGAATACCCACATATATATCCCGAGATTTCTATGCGATTTGCAATGACTTATTTACGATCATCCGTAATATAAGCGCGGGTGTAATCGATCGCACCACTGTAATCAAGTACTACACCTTTCAACCACGGTTTCGTAGCCGAAACGTTTGTATAGTAGTAAATCGGCATCAGAACTTGATTTTCTTTGATCAAGATTTCTTCTGCTCTTGCGAAGTTCTTGTCGCGAACAGCCATATCGTCGCTAGTTTTGGCTTCTTTGATCAGCTTGTCGTATTCTTCGTTCGAGAAGCCGGTGTCGTTGTTACCGCCACCTGTTACCCACATATCCATGAATGTCATCGGATCGTTGTAGTCTGCACTCCAACCAGCACGAGCTACTTGGTAGTTCAGGTTTTGACGGTTTTCGATGAATACGGCCCATTCTTGGTTTTCCGCTTTCACGTCAACGCCCAGGTTTTTCTTCCACATATCCGCAACTGCCAAAGCGATTTTCTTGTGCCCTTCACTGGAGTTGTAAGTCAATGTGATCTCAGGCAGTTTTGTGTAACCTTCTTCTTGCATGCCTTGTTCAAGCAGCTTCTTCGCTTCTTCTAAGTTTTCCGCGAAGTAGTCGTCTTTATGTTCGTTACGGTATTCGTCATTCACGCCTTTGATACCCGGAGGTACGAAGCCAAATGCCGGAACTTGTCCGCCCAGCGTTACGTTGTCAACAATTTTTTGACGATCGATTGCCATCGAGAACGCTCTGCGGATATTTACGTTATCAAACGGTTTAGCCGTTACGTTAAATTCATAGTAGTACGTACTTGCAATCCCTTTGATCTCCAATTCGTCTTTCAATTGATCTTTCAGGATCGGAATTTGGTCGGTTGGGATTTCGCCGTTAGGCGCACCTGCGCGATCCAATTCGTTGTTTTGGTAAGAAGCCAACTCAGTTGCGCCGCTGTTAACCAGAGACATGGTGATTTTGTTCAGCTTGATGTTAGCTTTATCCCAATAGTTTTCGTTCTTCGTTACTTCGATCGATTGGCCTTTCACCCAGTTGGTCAGCGTGAACGCGCCGTTAACGATCATTTTGCTTTGGTCAACCGCCCATTTCGGATCATCCTTAACGGATTGGTGAACCGGATAGAACGTATAGAAGGAAGTCAGACCGAGGAAGTAAGGAGTTGGAGCAACCAGTTCTACTTCCAGCGTGTAGTCGTCAACTGCTTTGACGCCAACTTGGCTGAAGTCTGTAATTGTTCCTTCGTTATATTCTTGAGCATTTTTCAAGTAGTACAATTGATAAGCATAAGGTGCAGCCGGATCTGTGTTCGGGCTCAGCACGCGCTCCCAAGCGAATACGAAATCGTTCGCCGTTACAGGGTCGCCATTGCTCCAAGTTGCGTCCTTGCGCAGATGGAACGTATACTTCGTTCCGTCAATGTCCCAGCTTTCAGCTGCAGCGGGGATAACTTGACCGGATTCATCCATACGAGTAAGACCTTCATACATCAATTTCAGAACCGTGTTCGCTTGGCTGTCTTGAGCTTGAGCCGGATCAAATGTTGGTGGTTCAGCGCTCAGGTTAATTCTAAGCGTTTGATCTGCGGCCAGTTTCTCTCCGCCGGTGTTACCATTGTCGGAAGCTGTATTGCCTCCATTTGCTGCGCCATTGTTAGCAGCGCCACTGTTTCCGTTGTTCGATCCGCATGCGGCAAGCAAAGTGCCGACTGCAAGAACGAGCGTCAGAAGAAGCAATAGACTCTTACTCTTCTTCATCTAGCAATATCCCCCTTAAAATGGTTTGGTATATGTTTTTAGATTATACAACCAGCGGTCAAAAAAATCCAACACAAAATTAAAGATTTTTCGCGTAATTTGTCAAATTTCGCGCTAGACTTTAACAAAATAGTCCAATATACAATATTGACATTTGATTTTCTTAACAATTAACCAAGAATGTCATCCTTTTATTCGGTATTGAAAAGTTAACCATAGTTTGGCCTAAGCGGCGGTGATATATGTAATAAAGCTGATCAAAAATAATAAAACGTATGCTAATCCGGTTGCCGCAAACGCCAAACGCCACACCACACGCAGCAGCTTGCGGGCGTCGACCCTTCCCTTCAGGCGAGTCTGCGCCCCGCCAATCAATCCGCTAACCACCAATAGAATGATTAGAATCAGATAGAAGCCAAAGGTCGAATGGAACAGATTATTAAACAAAGCAGAGACCGACAAGATCAGAAACAGCGTCGTTACGTCCATGGCCAGCTTCAGCGCTCTTTTCTTGTCCCGTTTGACATAATAATGAATGAAGTAAACGAGCCCAAATGGAATGACCGGTATCATAGCCAACACGATCAAGGAAGAGACCAACGCTTCCAAAGCCTCACCTCCGCATCAATTTTGGTTATAGAAAAAATCAATTCAAAAAAGTAAGTAACTATATTTTTATATCCATGTCAGCTTACAAAGCTCGGACCAACCGCCAAACCATCTCGTGTCCGGGAACCGCGATCCCTTTGCTGTGCGCCATCTCAACGATTTTCCCGTTAATCTGATCAATCTCCGTTGGCGCTCCCTGCTGCACGTCCTTTAGCATGGAAGAGATATTCGTTGAGGTTGATCGACAAACCTTGACGATTTGATTGAACATATCGGCATCGTGTGGAATCCCGTAAGCCTCATAAACCTGTAATCCTTCATCGCAAAGTTGCTGGAGCAGGCCCATTCGTTCATCGTTCTCCAACAGTTGGCCGTTATTCAGCCGCCACAAAGCTGTTAAGGGGTTAATCACCGCATTGATTAGCAGCTTTCTATAGACTTCTCTCCCGATGTCTTTCGACAAAAGGGCGGTAAATCCTGCCTTCACCAGCAATTTCACGAAACTTTCTGCATGAGACTCCAGCTCGGCCATATCGCCGTTCGCACCAATCTGCGTTGTCCCCTGGCCAGCCCGGTTCACGCTGCATTCATCCAGCCGTTTGGCACCTTCCGTTGTAATCGCCGCATAGAGCGGTATCCCCGGCAATGCTTTGCCGATCAGCTCAAGATGTCCGATCCCATTTTGAAAGCACACAACCTTCGTCTCTGGCCCCACAATCTGCTTCAGAAAAGACAGCAGCTTCGCATCGATATGGCGTTGCTTCGTCGTTAACACCAGCCATTCAGCCGCCCGCTCCGGCACGCCACTTTCTCCAGCGGGTAAAGCTTTGAACCGCTTTCCATGCACAACGGTTGTGGACCCGTCCGCTTCAGTAAGACGAATCCCTTCTTTATTCAGCTTTGCAGCCTGCTCAGCGGTTCTTGTCCAAAAACGTACCGGCAGACCAGACGCCGCCAGCTTACCGCCAAACAGCAGCCCCAGTGCACCGGCGCCGATGATATCGATCTGCATGGAGCTCCACTCCCTTTCTGTATCTCCTAATCCCTTTATACCAAACTCCCCCTAACAACACAAAAATCCCGCCATTTAGGCGAGATTTTGCGATAGTTTTCGGTTATTCGATCCGTTCTAAATTTCCGTTCGCATCCATTTTGAATCTGGATTTGTTTTCTTCGTCTTCTTCATTTAAGAAAGCTAATCTTCTAGCCCGGTCCATGATCTGAATTAACGCTTTATAGTCGTCGTTCACAACCCGATAATCCGTCTGCACCTCATTGACCTGCGCCGACAACTTCTCGTTTTCCTCGCGAAGCTTCGCAATCTCCTCTTCTTTCTCTTTAAGCTCTTTCTCCAGCGTTTTGATTTGCCGATTCGTTTCCTGAATCGTGTTTTTCCATCCGCGTAAGAAGCGGATCACCGCGTCAATCGAAATCGTCTCCTCCGACACCCCATCTCCGCGATAACCGTTGTCGTCCATATCGACGGAAGTAAGCGAGGCCATGCCGGAACCGGCCGTTAGCGAGTTTTGCTTTTTCATATAATTACGTTTCTGTCTTTGTGCTTTCGCGATGCTGATGGCCGCTTCGTACTTCTTGCGAACGCAGCTGTTCCATCGGAAACCGCAGGCCGCCGCCGTTCTGCCTATCCGTTCCCCGACCTCTTCGAAAGCGTTTAATTGGGTGCTGCCCTCCCGTATATGCCGAAGGGTAACCTCGGCCAGAATCAAATCATCTTCTGGGCTCCATGCATCTTGTCTCACAGCTGTCATGCTATAAAAACCTCCTAACGACATCCTAATCTAACCGTCATCCAACCGGCGGTCTCCGGCAGGCGTAAGGGTAAAATGCTTCTTACTCCATTTCTATGCCTCTCATAGAGTTCATAGAATCTATTTGATACTAAAATGTATTTCCAAAATCCGGGGACTCCATACATGACGTTTCATGAAATGAATAACAAGAGCAGGGGGCGCCAACACTACTGTAAGGTTTGTCACAACAACACCTTCGATATTTGGCTAAATCGTGACTTTTCGTTTACACTTTTCAGCCTAACGGGTATAATGGGAAAAGGAATGGAAGGCTCGTTGATACATAAGAAAGGGGGATTACCTCGTGGCACGCATGTTTCGCGTCCTTGGCTTCTTCACACTGGCTATTGGGCTTATGGCCTTTGCGGGCGATCTGACGGAAATGGCTTTGCTGTTCTTCTTGCAAACCGCCTTTTTCGTCCTTTTCGGCTATCTGAAGCTTACCGAGAGAACCTATATCCTGCTGTTCTGGGGATATATGATCGTCGCATTTACCGGTTTCAGCTACTGGACGGTCTTCAAAATGGGTTTACCCCTCTAATCCCAAATCTCATAAGTATTTCAAAAAGGTGTTTCGGCATGATGCTGGAACGCCTTTTTTCGTGAGTTCTGCTATTTCGGGACCTGTTATCATATATATAGGACAACTACAGATGGGAGAGGATCGTTGTTGAAGATACGCATCATATCGCTCTGTCTATTGCTGTTGCTGGCAGCTCTTCAGTTTGCCAGTTTGTCGGCTGCCGCTGCTCCGCTGACTGCTGAAGAACAACAGATCCTGGAACAAAGCTTGTCCATTCAGGAAATCGACCGGGAAATCGAGCGAATCGCTTCCCGCCAGCAAGAGACGGCAACAGACCTTCACAAGCTGCAGGCACTATTAAGCGATAAAAACGAGCAAATCCGGATCAGCCGCGAACAAGCTGGCTTAAGATTACGCGCGTATTATATGGGGGAACGGGAAAATCTGCTGTATGCTTTGCTGAGTGTGAACAGTCTGAAGGATTTTTTTACCGTATTGGATTATTATCAACTCATTCTGGATCGGGATCGTACCATCCTTAACCAATACAAGTCGGAATATGCTGATCTGACGAAGACCAAACAGAAGCTGGAAGCCACGTCCACTGAACTGGCCCGTATGAAGGAGGAACTGGAGCTCCAGCGCACCCGGGTGGCCGCGCTTCGACAAAGCGTCGACGAATCCCTTGGCCTCAGCGCCGATCCCGAGAAGTTAAAGGCGTTAATTCAGGAGTTGACTGCCTATTGGGAGAACGTTGGACTGTACGAGCTTCGCAGATATTTTCAGGCACTCAGCTCCGCGATGTCGCAATTCTCCGACTTTTTGAAGCAGAACGAGAGCAGTTTGATTGCTGAAAAAGGGGGCTATCGTCTTGAGGTCCACGAGCAGGATCTAAATGCGTTTCTCTACCGCAAGAGCGAGCTGCTCAAGGATATGAGCTTTCAATTCAAAACAAATAAGATCATCGCACGCGGCAGTCGGGAAGGCTTGGAGCTCGAAGTCGAGGGGCATTATACGGTGGAGCAGGAACCGGAGAACGCAATTGTTTTCCACGTAGACCGTTTGCTGTTTAATGGATTGGCTCTCCCGGATACGACGCGTGCTGAACTGGAGCGGGATTTCGACCTTGGCTTTTATCCGAAAAAAATCGTCCCCTTCGTGGAGGCCACTGAAGCGGTGATCTCCGAGGGGACGTTAACTGTGAAATTGAAGTTGACATTATAAATACGAGGTGATGTTTTATCGACTTAGCTCAGCCAACCGTCCGCGATATTGTTTGCCGGTTATCGCTCCGCTTAAAAAATCGGTGGTGGGCGGTGCGAAAGCTGCGAGCTGTTCCGGTAGCGATGGACTGGCTGGCAGCACAATGCCGGATCCCGCAGCCAACGTGGCGGGGATCCAAGCGGGAAGCTGATTTCGCGCGGCTTCGTAATAAATCGTTTTGAGAACGGGAAGATTCCCGGTAGTTTCATACCATCGCGCTTGATTATAAAGGGAGGTCATTTCCGAGATCCACAATCCGGCCGCATCGGGATGATCCGTTTGGGAAGAAACGGCGTAACTTCGGCCGAGGATCCACGTCGACGCTAGATTCTGTTGCAACTCAGGCATCCAGATTTTCGTGCGAGGATGCCGGTGCTTCTCGGCTTCCGTTGCCGTCGTGATCATCATCGACAGTTCGCCGTCACTCAGCTTGCTCCACGCATCCAATCCAGTCAAGCTAGAATCCATGAGCGTTGAGCGCAGTGATTCCAGCAGTTGCAAGGCGTATGTCAGATGCCCCTCTTCCATTGCATAGAAGGGTCCTGAACCGGTTGGTTTCCAGCCTCCGCCGACTTGCCATAGTAAGGTCGCTGCAGCGTAGGGATCACGGAAATCCAACCCTAATAGGTAGGGCTGGGAATGTTGTTTTTTGAAGGTGGAGATGAAGACGTTCCAATCATCCGCTGTAGCCGGCGGGCGTTTCCATCCTAACTGCTTCAGCTTGTCCTCATGATAGACCAGCACATAGGGATCCACATCGAGCGGGACTCCCCAGACGTAACCATTCCACTCGTTCGGAATTAAGGAAGCGCTTAACACTTCGCCTGACAACGAGCCCGAGAAATACCCCTCCGTGGGCAGCAGGTAACCGTCCGCCGCAAAACGGCGAACCCAGACATTGTCCAAAAGCAGGACGTCCGGCGACTCCCCAAGCTTCATTAGCTTGCGTTGGTACGCGGGATAACTCTCCTCCATCGGCACATTCACTAGATCCACCTCCACCGGATGGCTCAGCGTAAACTGCCGGTTCATCTCCTCCAGACGACGGAAGTCAGTCTCATTCATCTGTACTGCCACCTGGATGTGGCCAGTCTCCTCCTTGGTTTGCGCTTCAGGCGGCGTAACCGGCTGAGCCTCCCCGCCGTCTTCTTGGCGAACTAGCGTTAATTCTTCGCTAGGCGACAGATTAATTAAAGCGAGCAGGAGGATTGCAAAAAGCACCCAATGATTTTTTCGCTTCACGCCTGTCCTTCCTCTCCACAATTTAGGAGCGCACGTCACGTCAATCGATAACCTTCTGATACTCCGTATTGTAGCAAATTGCCGGATGAATTGTCCCGTAAAAAAATGTATAAGCCGCGGCGGGCCCTCTGACCGATATGTGATTTCGAACTGTAACTGATCCGCCTCTTAGTTGAGTTTACCACCATTCACTGAAAAGTCCGGCTCACGTGATTCCTGCAAAAATACAGTTTTTGTGCGGGGAAGTTACTATTTTGTCTAGAAAGCCTGGAAAAGTGCAGGCTTTTTTGTGGAAAAGCCCTTTTTGCCCTATTTCGCGAAAAATAATTGCACTTTTGCAGGTTCCCACTTCGAGAACACACACGAAAAAAGCCCGGTGAATCAAGTTGAACGATTCGCCGGGCTGCTACTATGATTTTCCTCGAATGTGAGCGAGCTCTCCCTTCTACAATAAATCCGCCGCCAGCTGAGCCAGCTTCGAGCGTTCGCCCTTCTCCAGCGTGATATGCCCGCTGATCCCCTGGTCGCGAAAGCGTTCGACCAATATGGTTAACCCGTTGCTGGAAGCGTCCAGATACGGATGGTCGATCTGCTCCGGATCACCGACCAGCACGATCTTGCTGCCTTCGCCGACGCGCGACACGATTGTCTTCACCTCATGGCGGGACAGGTTTTGCGCCTCGTCCACGATAATAAACTGCCCCGGGATTGAGCGGCCGCGGATGTAGGTGAGGGCCTCGACCTGGATGCTGCCCAGCCCCATCAAGATTTTCTCAATGTCACCGGATTTCTTCGTATCGAATAGATACTCCAGGTTATCATAGATCGGCTGCATCCACGGACGCAGCTTTTCTTCCTTTTCTCCGGGAAGATAACCGATATCTTTGCCCATCGGGACAACGGGCCGGGCAATCAACAGCTTTTTGTATTTGTGCTCATCTTCGACCTTCAACAGCCCGGCGGCTAACGCAAGCAACGTCTTCCCCGTCCCGGCTTTGCCCGTGATCGTGACGAGCGGAATATCATCGTTAAGCAGCAATTCCAATGCCATGCGCTGCTGCGCATTTCGAGCGCTGATTCCCCAAATCGGCTCATTGCTAAGATACAACGGTTCCAAACGAGTAGCATCTTCGTTTACTTTCAGCAAAGCGGATTTTCCGGTTCCCATTTCATCTTTTAATATCACAAACTCATGCGGATAAAGGGAATAACTAAGTCCCAGCGGTTTAATGGGCAAAAAGCGATACGTATAAAATTCATCGATCACCGATGGGTGAACCTTAATGGTTGAATAACCTCCGTATAGATCGCTGGGGCCTACGGTTCGGTCTGACAAGTAATCCTCAGCATGAAGTCCTAGAACATCGGCTTTGATCCGAACCAGTACATCCTTGCTGACCAGGATCACCGGCCGCGGCGTTTCCATCTCCGCTTGCTCCAGGTGATAATTCAGGGCTACGGCAAGAATCCGGTTGTCGTTAGTGACTTCCCCGAACATTTCCTGAACCTTGACGAAGCTGCGGTGATTTAACTCCACCTTAATTCGCCCGCCGCCCTCCAGCGGTACGCCATCATGCAAATGGCCCGTCGACCGCAAGCCATCCAGCAAGCGGGAGACGCCCCGCGCATTCCGGCCGATCTCGTCGGCGTTACGCTTCTTGCTGTCGATTTCCTCCAGCACGACAGCCGGAATGACCACATCATGTTCGTCAAAGGCAAATACGGCCCCCGGATCATGCAATAATACATTCGTATCCAATACAAAGATCTTCTTCACCATTATCCCCTCCACCGCGGTCATTGCAGCCTTATGAGCATACATATTTTTTGGCGTCCCGGGAACTCTATAACCGATATTAGAACCCGGTATCGAGAGATCAATTCCGAAAGGACGGATCGAACATGCGATTATGGCTGTGTTTGTTACTGACGGCTACCCTGCTTACAAGTTGCGGAACTCGTTCTGAAAAGGCATCACCCTCTCCAAATAATCAAACAGGGAATGCGCCCCAGGCACAAAGCGTGGACCCTTATGCAACCAATATCAACGATAAAGAGGTCATGTCGGACCAGGAAAGACAAGTATATTTGGAACAACTGGTGAAAAAAGTCCCCGGCGTGAAAGGCGCGCATTGTGTCATTATGGGCAAAACCGCCATCGTAGGTATCGATGTGGATAGCCGCCTCGAACGTGCAAGGGTTGGAAGCATTAAATATACGGTAGCTGAAGCGCTTCGGAAAGATCCGCACGGGGCCGGCGCCATCGTCACCGCGGATATCGACTTAAATCAACGAATTGCCGAGATCGGCAAAAAAATCCGCGAAGGTCGGCCGGTATCCGGCTTCGCCACCGAGCTGGCAGATATTATCGGCCGGATCGTCCCTCAGATTCCGAACGATACCCGTCCGCCGGAAGGCAATCCGAAGCAAATGCAAATCGCCCCTGGCGACGGCGGAACGCGGCAAAATCTGCGTTAAGTTTGTCCCAAGAAGGAAAAAAAGCCTAGCGATCAATTCGCTAGGCTTTCTTCATGGCTTCAAACACTTGACGATCCAGCATGTCCGCAGCACGCTGGTCATAAACTTTGGCATATTCCGGCGGTGACACCAGTTGCGCGCCATAAAACAACGCGTTTCGCACCGCATCGATCTGGATGTCGAAACAGCACATATTAAACGGCACTCCATCCAGTGGATCCTGTACAACGGAAGCTCGGCCATTGATGGCATAAATCGTATCCTGGCCAAACACCGTCACCGTCGCCCGCGGATTGGCCTTCAAATTGCCGACCAATCTGGAGCGATGATCCAGAGCCAGCCGCAACTTCGAAGGATCCACCGCATACACCCAAGAAATCGCACTGGATGTAGGGCCGCCGGATTCCTGATCCACCGTGTTCAACAGTACATACGTTTCGGACTGGAGTAGGGAATAAAGCGAATCAGACAATTGGGTTACGACTTCGGACATTAGACCAGCCCTCCTGTACGGTGTTACATCGGATTTCTGCTCAATACGCTTCAGCTATCCTTAAGTCAATTGTATTATAGCACGCAGCAAAACTTGCATTCAATCGTCAGTTGACCTGTCCGTCTTCCGTCTCCCCGCTGTTTGCCTGCGCCGAACCTGCCTTCCCGTCGAGCTGATCCTTCAGCGCCTGCTTGGCCGCTTCGAGTTCATCCTGATGCAAGTACACGTACGGACTCTTCCAATCCCCGGTTACTGGCATGAAATCTACATTTTCCTTGGAAATATTCCAGTACGCTTGAATGATATTCTTCATTTGCTGCGATTCCAGGTCCGTCTCCAAATTCTTGCCGACGGATTCAATGACTTTGCCAGCCCCCATGACCCCATTCAGCGACTTCGCTTGATCAATCAGGGCGTGAAGCACTTCATTTTGTCGGCGGTTACGATCGAAATCATCCGAACCCTTCGTCTTCGGACTACAGTTCGATTTGCGGTAGCGAACATAACCTAACGCATCTTCCCCGTTCAGGTGCTGCTCGCCTTTCTTCAGATTGATATTCGTGCCATCCGCCGTATCCCGATAACACATGTTGGCATCCACATTGACGTCCACGCCGCCCAGCGCATCCACCACATCGCGGAACCCTTGGAAATTCAGCACCGTTACATAATCGATGTTGATCCCAAAAAACTTGCTCATCATCGTTTTCATTTCCTGAGTGGCAGGGATTCCTGATTTCTTCTCTGCCGCTAGGAAGTTCGGATAGTACGCATTGAGCTTATTCGTCTTATATCCGTCCAATTCCAGCTTCGTATCGCGCGGAAGAGAGACAACCGTGGCCGATTTCGTATCCGGGTTCATCGCGATGACCATCATCACGTCACTCAGATGGGTGCCGGTCTGCGGACGGTAATCCGTCCCTAGGAGCAACATCGTAATCGGCTTGACCTTGGCGGATTTCTCAGGTGCCACCTCGCCTGAGGTCCCTGTGGCATCGATCACCTTATCGGCGGTATAGAATAAATACCCTGCATAAAGGCCTACCCCAATCACTCCGATAATGAGGAGCGTCAGGACGGTTCGGAAGAACCGTTTGAGGCCGCTGGATTTTCTTTTTCGAGTGGAACCCCGTTTTGAACCTTTTGTCGACCCTCGTTGGCCTTGCCCTCGTGGAGGTAAGCCGCTGCGGTTAGAACTCATGAACTAAAACACCTTATTTCTGTAAAAATGTTGTTGTATTCAATAAGACGTACCGAGCTTCGGAAAAGTTACCGGTTCGAAAGCGAAGGTAAATTATACCGATTTATCGCCAGACGGCGAACCCTTCTTGCTCTGCTTGTTCCGTCGTCCCTCGACAAAATAACGAATTCTCACCATAAGCATCAAAACGACAGCCACCAGCAAACATTGAATGATCGGCAGCTTATCAATTTGGAAAATGAGCAGCAGGAAGGAACCCAGCGCCATGAGGAGGTACAAAATAATCTCCTTAAACAGCGGCAGCTTCTGCTGTGCACGAAACACCTTATTGTAAACATAAATAATCAGCACGAAGATCAGCACGTAGGAAATTATCGGATGGCTGGCAAACCAAGCCTGCATAACGAAACCCTCCTTCAAATGGCAACCTTATTCCTAATTATAGGTTGGCTTCCGCCATTTTGCGATGTTTTTCTGCACGTTCCCGCTCGCTCTTGTTCAGAATCTTCTTGCGCAAGCGAACCGATTTTGGCGTAATTTCGCAATATTCGTCGTCATTCAAATATTCCAGCGCCTGTTCCAGCGAGAAGAGCCGCGGTGTCTTCATCTTCACTGTTTCGTCCTTCGTAGCAGAACGGACGTTGGTCAGTTGTTTTTCTTTACAAATATTTACAACGATATCATTATCGCGGGTATGCTCCCCTACGATCATACCTTCATAAATTTCTGTACCTGGTTCCACGAACAGGATGCCGCGATCCTCAATGGACAAGATCCCGTAAAGGGTCGAAACGCCGTTTTCACTGGAAACCAGCACGCCTTCATGACGTCCGCCAACTTGCCCGCCAACAAATGGACCATAGCTGTCGAACGCATGGTTCATCACGCCGTAGCCGCGAGTCAACGTCAGGAAATGCGTCCGATACCCGATCAAGCCGCGGGCTGGAATCAAGAATTCCAAGCGAACTTGGCCATTACCGTTGTTGACCATATTCACCATTTCCGCTTTGCGGGAACCTAAACTTTCCATAACGGCGCCCATGCTCTCTTCCGGCACGTCGATCAGCAGGCGTTCGATCGGTTCCATCTTCACGCCGTCGATTTCCCGTACGATAACCTCAGGCTTAGATACTTGCAGCTCGTATCCTTCACGACGCATATTCTCGATCAGAATCCCCAGGTGAAGCTCACCACGGCCAGATACGATAAAGGCGTCCGGGCTGTCCGTCTCATCCACACGCAAGGAAACGTCCGTTTCGAGTTCCTTAAACAGACGCTCGCGCAGTTTACGGGAAGTCACCCATTTACCCTCACGTCCCGCAAACGGGCTGTTATTTACAAGGAACGTCATTTGCAGCGTTGGTTCATCGATTTTCAAGACCGGCAAGGCTTCCGGGTTGTTCGGATCGGCGATCGTTTCCCCGATATTGATATCCTTAATCCCGGCAACGGCGACGATGTCCCCGGCGCCCGCTTCTTCGATTTCCACGCGGCGCAAGCCTTGGAAGCCAAACAGCTTCTCGATGCGTGCCGTCTTCTTGCTGCCGTCACGGGTCATGACTGCGACAGATTGACCTTGGCGAATCACGCCGCGGTTCACTCGGCCAATGGCGATCCGTCCCAAGTATTCGTTATAGTCCATCAACGTGACGAGGAATTGCAGCGGCTCATCGACGTTCTCCGTCGGTGCCGGAATATGATCGATGATCGTTTCATACAATGCCAGCATGTTGTCATCCTGCTTCTCTGGATCCAGGCTGGATGTGCCGTTCAACGCCGAAGCGTAAACGACAGGGAAGTCCAACTGATCATCGCTGGCTTCCAACTCGATAAACAGATCCAGCACCTCGTCGATGACTTCGGCCGGACGTGCGGCCGGACGGTCGATTTTGTTCACCACAACGATAGGTGTCAGATGGTGTTCCAGCGCTTTGCGAAGTACGAACTTCGTCTGCGGCATGCAGCCTTCGTAAGCATCCACCACGAGCAGCACGCCGTCGACCATTTTCATAATCCGTTCTACTTCCCCGCCGAAGTCGGCGTGTCCCGGAGTATCCACAATATTAATCAAATAGTCTTTGTACGTAATGGCAGTATTTTTGGCCAAAATGGTAATTCCGCGTTCCCGCTCCAAATCGTTGGAGTCCATGGCCCGCTCTTGCACTGCTTCGTTCTCCCGGAAGATCCCGGATTGCTGCAGCAGTTTATCGACGAGTGTCGTTTTCCCGTGGTCAACGTGGGCAATAATCGCAATATTGCGAATTTGTTTTCTATCATGCATAGGTTTGTCTCCATATCCTTTCGTCTCTATAGATTATTGAGAAGGGTTTATCAATACAATTTGCACTTCGAACAGGAATTAGTCGACAAGACCAAGTGCCGTCTCATCCACCACAAAACAAAGCGTCGACTTAAATGCCGACGCTTGACATATCCCTTATATTATACGTGAAATCTTGAAATTTTCAAGAACTATCCCTGCCTCACCATGATCTCCGACGGTTGCCTCGACCTGCAATCAACCAAATCCCGGCAACGATTAGAACAATAGCCAAGAAATAAACGATGGATGAAGCAAACAACGTCCAACCGAGCAACAGAAGTGAGATCGCTCCCAAAATCAGGGCGGCGATGAATATTCCGTTCTGCCGCTGAGGCGCGAAGTAACCATACTCAAACAAACCGACGGCAACGCCGAGGAAGAAGATCGGCCAGGTGTATTTCAAGGTTTGCCATCCACCGATAACCCCGGTAAAAAATACAAGGCTGTAGACGACCAGAATGGCACCAGGAAGCAGCAATTCCGCAGGACCTTTCCGCCAGAAATGCCAGATGTGCAGCAAAATCCCAGGGATCAGCAGCAGCAGCGGCCAAAGCGCTCTTCCCAGAAAGCTGAAAAACCCTAATTTACCGAGCAGGATAATCACTCCGGCAGCGAGGATCAAGACGCCAGTCATGAGTTTGTTGTTGTCGGACATATCCACCACACACCTTCCAGAAGACAATGAGGGACAAGACGTTGCAATTTACGACATCCCCTTCACTTCCAGTTTATATGAATTCTGCCCAAAAAACCACTCGGCCTAAGGCGGGGACCGATGTTTTTTTCGGATGGTGTGGATGGAACTGCCGGGGGCGTTAGCTGCGCCCGGCGTTATATTTTCGCAGCCAGCCGAACATAATAACGACCGCGGCGGTTCCC
>NZ_JAWDJI010000092.1:0-3431 GCF_032465655.1 Paenibacillus sp. 3LSP
GTACGGTGGTGTGGGAGGTCGGCTGCCCAATTAATGGGTAGCCTCCTACCCGATTGAAAAAAACAAGATAAAACCTTTAATTCGCGAAGTGAAATGAATGCGCTTACCTACTATAATTTTCAAGCAAAGGGGGTGATAGTAAAAAATGTGCCTACATGAGGTTCCGAGGTAGGTGATGTCCCAGAACACGAAGCTTGACCAAGGTAAGAAGCAGGGAGCAAGAATCTTTTAGGTAGTCAAATTTATTTCTGAGGAGGAATGTTTGATGAACTTAAAAAAGAAGATGCTTACTTTACTCCTGACGGCTTCGATGAGTTTCGGTTTATTTGGGGCAACCTCAAGTGCAGCAACGGATTATTGGCAATATTGGACGGATGGCGGCGGAACGGTGAATGCGGTAAACGGGTCCGGGGGCAACTACAGCGTGACCTGGCAAAATACCGGAAACTTCGTCGTTGGCAAAGGCTGGACCGTCGGCTCGCCTAACCGGGTGATCAACTACAATGCCGGCATCTGGGAACCTTGGGGGAACGGGTATTTAACTCTTTACGGATGGACGAGAAACGCGTTGATCGAGTATTACGTTGTGGACAGCTGGGGGACGTACCGGCCTACCGGCACTTACAAAGGTTCGGTGTACAGCGACGGAGGCACTTACGATATTTATACGACCATGCGTTATAATGCGCCTTCCATCGATGGCACGCAGACGTTCCAACAGTTCTGGAGCGTGCGGCAATCGAAACGACCTACCGGCAGCAACGTGTCCATCACCTTCAGCAATCACGTAAATGCTTGGAGAAACGTGGGCATGCACCTGGGCAGCAGCTGGTCTTATCAGGTGTTGGCGACAGAAGGTTATCAGAGCAGCGGAAGATCTAACGTCACGGTGTGGTAATGGTTTATCGCTAAAGTTAGTTTCAAGGCCGCTCGGTTTGCCGCCGGCGGCCTTCACGGATCTTCAATCAAAGGGGAGCTGACCTTGAGGAAGCGATACATCTGCATGATTATATCCATCGCCATCATGATGCTAGTCTCCGCCTGCTCGCAGGCGGAAATGGGAAGGCCGGAACGGCAGAAAGACTCGTTCGTGCTCGTTCAAGGCGGGAGTGTGAAGAACACCCGGTCTAATTTTTATGGCTCGGATGTGGTGTTAGCTGATTTTTATATCGGAAAATATGAAGTAACCCAGCGAGAATGGGTCGAAGTGATGGGTGGCAATCCGTCTCAGTTCCAAGGCGACGATTTGCCGGTGGAGATGGTGAGCTGGTACGACGTGGTCGAGTATTGCAATCAGCGGAGCATAAAAGAGGGCTTGAAACCTTTTTACAATATAGATAAGCAAACCGTAGACCCCCACAATCAAAGCGAATACGATCCTGTGAAATGGACGGTCACCGTCAATCCGGATGCGAACGGATACCGGCTGCCCACGGAAGCCGAGTGGGAGTATGCAGCTGGGGGCGGGCAGCTGAGCCAGAGCTATAAATACAGCGGAAGCTCGCGCCTGGATGATGTGGCCTGGTATTGGCGAAATGCCGGCGAGGAGTATCTCAGTGGGGATTGGAACTGGCCGATGATTGAAAGTAATCAAAGCCGCACCCAGCCGGTTGGCGGCAAGAAGCCGAATGAACTGGGGTTGTACGATATGTCCGGCAATGTGAGGGAATGGTGCTGGGATTGGTACGGGGACGAAGTGAACCAGAACTACGACCGCGGCTCGTTTCGCGTGGTGAAAGGCGGCGGCTGGATCGGGGATGTCAGCAGCAGCGAGGTGGCGTTTCGCGGCAAGTTTGAAGCCAGCGGCTTCGGTCCGGATCAAGGGTTCCGGTTGGCGCGCAATAAGTAGTTTGGGAAGTTTGGGGTGTTTGAGGAGTTTGAGTAGTTAGGTAGATTGGTAGATTGGTAGGGTGAATTAGGCTGAGTTAGGCAAGTTGGGGTCTGTTGAGTGAGTTAGCTTGCGTTAGGATGGTTTGATAGTCGGGGGAGTTGGAGAGTTTGACTCGTTAGGCTCGTTAGTGTTGGGCAGCTTGGCTAGTCTGGAGAGGAAGTTTGGAGGGAGCTTGGCTAGATTTTGGAATTGAATCCAGCCCTTTTCACGTAGTAAGCTAAGGAGAAAGAAAGAGCCCATACGGGAGGAAGGGAGCTGGCTCCATTTATGAAGGTTGAAACGGTGATGCAGGAGCTTGAGGCACTCGGTAAGGAGCGCCTGAAGAAAATGTATATGTCCAACGGGGCACAAGAGCCGCTGTTTGGCGTTGCGACAGGAGAAATGAAGCCATTGTTCCGGCAGATCAAGATCAATCATTCTTTGGCCGAGGAGCTGTACGCGACAGGAAATTACGATGCGATGTATTTTGCGGGGATGATTGCGGATCCGAAGGCGATGACGCATGCGGATTTTGAGCGCTGGATCGAGAAGGCGTATTTCTATATGCTGTCGGACTTCGTGGTTGCCGTCACCTTGGCGGAGGCGGATATCGCTCAGGAAGTGGCGGACAAGTGGATCGCCAGCGGGGACGAGCTGAAGATGTCGGCGGGCTGGAGCTGTTACTGCTGGCTATTGGGGAGCCGGCCGGACAGCGAGTTTGACGAAAGCAAGCTCGCCGGCATGCTGGAGACGGTGAAGAACTCGATCCACGATGCACCTGAGCGTACGAAGTCCGCGATGAATAACTTTGTGTACACCGTCGCGGTTTCCTATGTGCCGCTGCACAAACAAGCGGTGGAGACCGCCCAAGCGATTGGCCCGGTCGAGATGAAGCGAGACAAGAAGAAGAGCGCCATCCTGAACGCTTCGGAAAACATCCAAAAATCGTTGGACCGCGGTCAGCTGGGCTTTAAGCGCAAGTATGTGCGGTGCTGATGGGAGAGGGGGAGACCCGAGGGCGCGGGAGGGTTGCCTTTTTTTGAGGGCGATCTGCTCTTGGAAAGGGGGGATCTCCTCTTAGGGAAGGGGTTCGCTCATAGAGGTGGGCTCTTCTCTTATAGGAGTGATTCTCTCATAGAGGAGTGATTCTCTCTTAGAGGAGAAGAGAGGTTCCTTCTTAGAGGAGCTATCCTCTCTTAGAAGAGCGCTCTCCTCGTAGAGGATGGATCCTCTTCCAAAGGGGCGCTCCTTTCTTAGACGATGGATCCTCTCTCAGAGGGGGGCCTCTTGAAGAGCGGAATCCCTTCTAGAGGGACGATCCTCTTGCTAGCGGAGATCTCCTCCTTTAGCGAGATGATCCGCCCTTTTGCCCCAGGGCTTGACCGTGCTTGCACAATGTAGGGGGGATTCTATATGAAAATTCGAGTACAATGCGCCGAAACCCAGCGATTTCGGAGAAATGTACTCGAAAAATCATACAGAATCGGGCTAGATGCGCGTGGAACCCACTAGCCTTGCATCTAAAGTGACATGGTATTCAATTAATTGTTAATCTTGGTTG
>NZ_JAWDJI010000093.1:0-20842 GCF_032465655.1 Paenibacillus sp. 3LSP
CCCGCAGGCGCCCCTCCGCCCGCCTCATCCCCGGCGGGCTTCAGCGGTTCCTCCGATGCCTCCTCGCGGTCGGCATCGTCACCCGCACCTGCATCGACGGCGTGCACGGGCACCGCCGCCTGTCGATCCCCCGGCGCGTGAGCCGCCGAGGGAATCCACATCAGCAGCGCAAGAAGCAGCGCAAGACTGAGCTTGCGCAGGAAGCGGCTTCGTTTTTCCTTGCGATGCGACTCCTGCAACAGCCCTTCTTTATAACCGGCCAGCACTTCCTCAGGCAGCGGAATTTTGCTTGATTCAAACGCCTCGTACACGTTGCCCGCCTGAATATAGCAGTAGCGGGCTTTCCCCGCTTGCCCGCTTGCTTCATATTCTTTGCCTAGCAGATACCAAGCCATTTTATTATGTGGGTGGTTTTCCACATATTTTTTAAGGTAAGCCGAGTTCCCCATCAGTTCCTCCAATTAGAGAGTCGTTGAGAAATCCCTTTCATTCCTTATATCGGCAAAAACAACACCGTTTCTTATCCAGTTTTTCACCAATCTCAAAATTTCGCGACTATGTACCCAGCAAAGCAGGCCTCATAATCAAAAAGCTGCCGGACTCCTGTCACTGGCTGGACAGCTCTTTTGCATGATTATCCCTTTCATTCAGAACCCATTCTGTTGGAAGGCAAATTCCTATTCATTCTGATCCAATGGGATAGCTCATAGGAAGGAGGACGAAGACCTGAGCGAACGGGATAATCCTGCAAAAGCACTAAACATAACTACCTGACCGAGCGGGATATTCCTGCAAAAAGGGGCCGAGATTGATAGAAAATCGCCTGATCCCACCCTGGCCGCCGTAAAAAAAGAACGCCCTCGCCAAAATCGGCGCAGAGCGTTCTTTGAGCAGTTATTCCAAAGGCTTAGCCTTCTTTATTAAATGGCTCATCTGCAACTTTGATGGAATCCGTTGGGCAGCCGTCGCAAGCGTCTTGGAGATCGTCGTACAGATCTTCCGGAATCTCCGTGATCCCGCGGTTGCCGTCATTGCCGTAAATTACTTCGGCCAAACCCTCATCGTCATAATCGTAGATATCCGGTGCTGTTGCGCCGCAAGCGCCGCAAGCGATACATGTGTCCTTCTCAACCCAAGTATATTTCGCCATCTCTTATCTGCCTCCTGAATAAACGGTACGAGTCCGGTGCTTTTTATAACACCATGATCAATATAATATAAATAGTTTACAATTTCAATTCATTTTCCGTATTATTCCAATCCCGATAGGTGATAATTCCTTCAACGAGCAGGGTCGTCCTCTTCGTCCCGGTTCTGGCGAAGGAAGTCAGTTTGCAACGAAGTTCCGCGAATGCGATGATTGCGAATTAATGCCGAGGGATCATCGGTCAACATTCCTGCCGTCAGCACAGCATCTTCTCCGAACTTATCTCTTAGCATGTCCATTGTTCGCGTTAATGACTCTTTTTTGGGCTGCCGCTCATAATCAAACAGATCCAGTTGCAACGCCGATTCCTCCCTGGGAACCAAATTTTGCAAAGTGATTCCTAGGAGTCGAACCGGCTTATCTTCGCTCCAATGGCGGCGGTACAACTCACAGGCTTCCCGGTAAATCACTTCCGCTTGTTCGGTGACGGTATCCAAACTTTGCGAGCGGGTGATCGTCTTCATGTCCGGGGTGCGGATCGTAATCTGGATCGTCTGGGCCATCAGATTTTGCCGCCGCAGCCGACGCGCAACTTGATCGGCGATGTTCAACAGCACGCGTTGCACGTCCTCCATCCGGCTGATATCCCGCGGAAGGGTGGTCGTATGGCCAATTGATTTATTCCGCTCGCGCTCATCGCTCACCGGCGAATCGTCCCTGCCGTTCGCCGCCTGCTTCATCCAAGCACCGGCCACCCCAAACCGCTCGATCAGCTTGCGTTCGTCGGCAGCCGCCAACTGCCCGATCGTATAGATTCGCATCGACTTCAGCTTCTCGGCCGTCTTCCGGCCGATGCCAAACAAGTCGCTGCACGGTTTGTCCCACAGCAGCTTCGGCACGTCCCGGATGCGCAGCACGGTGATGCCGTTAGGTTTTTTCATATCTGAGGCCATCTTGGCTAGCAGCTTGTTCGGCGCAATCCCAATCGAACAGGGAAGGCCTAGTTCTTCACGGATCCGCTGTTGGATTTGATTGGCAATTTCAAGCGGGGTCCCAAATTGTTTGGAGCCGGTAATATCGAGATAACATTCATCGATGGAAACCGCTTGAAGGAGCGGCGTGTATTCGTACGCAATGTCCATAAACGCCCGGGAATATTTGCGGTATAGATGGAAATCCGGCTGGATGACGATTAGCTCGGGACATTTCTTCAACCCTTGGCTCACGGTCATTCCGGTCGACACTCCCATTCTACGCGCGGTATACGAGCAGGTGACGATTACTCCTTTGCGCAGCTCCACGCTCCCCGCTACCGCGGTAGGTCGGTTTCGATATTTGTCCGGCTCCTCCGCCTCATGGACCGAGCAGTAAAAAGCGTTCATATCGACATGTAAAATGACTCTACCCCGCGCCGGGTAAAAATCAGCGGTATCTCTCATTTCCTACCCCTCGTTTATCATACGTTACTCCTAAGTTCAGCATACCTGTCCCCGGAAAGTCGGTCAATATCGCTAAGGGGCAAGAAGTTTATACTTTCTGTTCTCTCAAAAAAGCATGTTACATTTAACATGTTGATGTTATAATTATTAATTAAAAACTAAACATTCGGGGAGAGCTAACCACCCTCATCCATTGCTAAAGGGGGATACTTCGATCATGTCAAAGCCAATATCCATCTTCGACACAACCTTGCGAGACGGTACCCAAGGCGAGGGCATCAGCCTGTCGGCGGACGATAAGCTGAAGATCGCCAAAAAGCTGGATTACCTTGGGGTCCATTATATTGAAGGTGGAATTCCGGGCAGTAACGGGAAGGACATCGAATTTTTTAAGCGGGTCAAGGAGCTGAAGCTGCAGGCCAAGATTACCGCTTTTGGCAGTACACGCCGAAAAGACAGCCTAGCCGAACATGATGCTAACCTTAATCGGATGATCGAAGCCGGTGTTCCAGCTGCGACGCTGGTTGGAAAATCGTGGGATTTCCATGTGCATACCGCGCTGCAAACGACGTTAGAGGAAAACCTCGCCATGATCTTCGATTCGATCGCTTATCTGAAGCGGCAAGGGCTCGAGGTCATTTTTGACGCGGAACATTTTTTTGACGGGTATAAGAACAATCCTGAATACGCCCTCTCCGTCTTACGCAAAGCGGAAGAGGCTGGCGCCGACTGGCTGGTCATGTGCGACACCAACGGAGGTACGATGCCGCACGAGGTGTATGATATCGTCAGCGCATTGTGCCAAGTCATTCCCGGCTCGAAGCTGGGCATCCACACCCACAACGACTGTGAGCTGGCCGTCGCCAACTCGCTTAGTGCCGTCCGTGCCGGCGTAAGCCAAATCCAAGGGACGATGAATGGATACGGGGAGCGCTGCGGGAATGCCAACCTCTGCTCAATTATTCCGAATCTGCAGCTAAAGCTCGGCTACGAAGTGCTTGAACCCGACCGGTTAAAGCAACTGACCAATACCGCCCGTTACATTAGTGAGATCGCCAACGTGCATATGCCGGTCAACCAGCCGTATGTCGGAAACGCCGCGTTCGCCCATAAAGGAGGCATTCACGTCTCGGCCATCCTTCGCGATTCGCGGACGTATGAGCATATCGCTCCCGAATTGGTTGGTAACCGTCAGCGCGTGCTCGTCTCCGAATTGGCCGGACAAAGCAACATCCTGTCCAAAGCGCAGGAGATGGGAATCGAGTTCAATCCGGAGAACGAGAACACCAAACAAGTTATCGCCAAGATTAAAGAACTGGAGCATCAAGGGTATCAATTCGAAGGCGCGGACGCCTCGCTTGAATTGCTGCTGCGTCAGGCGAATGGCGATATGAAGGAACTGTTCGTCTTCGAATCGTTTAAGATGCTCGTTGAGAAGACCGCTGACCGTCCAGTTGTTTCCGAGGCCTTCGTCAAGCTGAAGATTGACGGAGTCAGCGTCTACACCGCGGCCGAAGGCAACGGTCCGGTTAACGCCCTCGACAATGCGCTTCGCAAAGCCTTGATTACCTATTACCCAGGCTTGAAGGATATGCATTTGTCGGACTACAAGGTGCGCGTCCTCGACGACAAAGATGCTACCGCATCGAAGGTACGTGTATTGATCGAATCCCAGGATTATCACAATTCCTGGAATACCGTTGGCGTGTCCAGCAACGTCATCGAAGCGAGCTGGGAAGCGCTAGTGGACTCCATCCGTTACGCGCTGCTGGGACAGACGAAACGGGAGGACTACGAAGAGATTCCTTCCGCCGGATGGGGACTCGTCAACCATTAAACGCCATCTCTTATGCGAAAAGCCCAAATCTCCGTTACTCACGGTGATTCGGGCTTTTTTTCTGTGCTATATCAAGCTTTTGATCTTGGCTTCCAACTCTTCCGGCGAAATGACTCCGACGATGACGTCTCGAATCACGCCTTGTTCGTCAATCAGCACGTTGGTCGGAAAGGCAATACCATTATACTTCCGGTAAAGCTCCTCTTTTTCATCCAAGAGAACCGGGAAGGTGTAGCCATATTTTTTGACGAAGGCCTTGGCCTCATCCAGGTTATCGTATAATGTAACGTTCACGGCATAGATGTCCAGTGAATCCTTGTATTTCTCAGATAACGCCTTCAGCTCAGGCGCTTCCTCCTTACACGGATCGCACCAGGACGCCCAGAAGTTCAGAAGCAGCACTTTATCCCGCTTGCCCCCAACCTCATACGTCTTGCCATCCAATCCGGTTAACTCGAACGTTGGCGCAGTCGTTCCCGGCTTCGGAGCCCCTTCGGCTGCCATGGCGCCAAGCGAAGGTTCGTTGTTGTCTCCCTTAGAGCCGCTGAGGAAGCTGCCGAACCAGCCCTCCTGTCCCCCGCGGTCCAGCAGAGCGATAACCAGCAACACCAGCAACCCGGCAAGTATCCATCGATTACGTTTCATCTTTTGCCCGTCCTTTTATGACCTCATCTGGTTTTGAAGATTATGTTTACCGTAATTATTGTACCCTTTTTTAACGATTTGTTACAATGGATCGAGAAAAAGGTGAACTCTAACCTATCACGACGGGAGCATGCAAAATGAATCAATCCTGGATTTTGCCGCCGCATATTCGTGACGAAATGCTGCAGGATGGGCAAGATCGTTACCCGGAGGAAGCCTGCGGGCTGCTGTTTGGATCGCTGGACGGCCGCATCGGCACCATTGAACGTTATCTTCCTGTGGCGAACCATTCGCAGATTCCGTTGCACGCTTTTGAACTCGA
The DNA here is from genome assembly GCF_032465655.1 of Paenibacillus sp. 3LSP. Classification (NCBI taxonomy): domain Bacteria; kingdom Bacillati; phylum Bacillota; class Bacilli; order Caryophanales; family Paenibacillaceae; genus Paenibacillus; species Paenibacillus sp. 3LSP. The sequence continues at coordinate 5,391 of NZ_JAWDJI010000093.1, forward strand.
CCCCGCCATCTGGGTTCGCAGTTGCTTTGATCCGCGATTGATTGGCGTCTACCACACCCACCCCACTTCACCGCCGCAGCCATCGTCAGAGGATTTGCGTCAGCTTCCGAATTTTGCCGATCGCCTTCAATTGTACCTAATTGGTGGACGGATGAATCCATCAAACGATAAGCCGCCCGGCGAACCGGACGGCTTCATGCTACACGCGTATGGGATAAGTGCTTATTCAGGAGGTTATCGTCTGCTGCCCATCAAGTTACGTGAAAACTAGGACAGCAAAGGCTTACGTTCGGCTTAAGAAGGTGTACAGATCTCCCAAAGTAATCACGTTTTGTTCTTTTAACCGTTGGATTAACGCAGTCCACAGCTGAGCTGTCATCTTGGAGTCTTCCAATGCGTGGTGGCGCTTCGTCACTGGAATCTCGTACACGGCCAGCCATTCGTCCAGGCTGCCAGAGATACGCCGGTCCGGTTCCAGCTTCCGGGCGATCATCATCGTGTCCAGCACCCGATGCCCGAGATGAGCTTTGGTGGTCTTCCATAACGCCACATCCAAAAAAGCTTTGTCATGGGCACTGCCATGGGCAACCAACACCCGATCGTCCACGAATGCCATAAATTCGCGCAACGCCTCTAGTAAGGATGGAGCTGACTGAGCCATCTCCGGCGTAATTCCAGTTAATTCAATGATTCGCTCAGGAATTTGGCAAGCCGGTTTGGCCAGCGAGTAATACACCTCATCGGTGATTCGCTCCCCCTCCACTTTTATGGCTCCAAAGGACAAGATTTCATCACCATAATGGTAATGAAATCCCGTAGTCTCCAAATCGAAGACGGCCGTTTTCAATTCAGCCAGCGGAACGTGAAGCGTCTCCGGACGGCGCTGTCCTTTGGTTAATGAACGAACGAAAGCGATTTGCTGTGCGCTGGGAGCACCAAGCATCGAGGCGATCCTTGGCGACACTCCGCCGCCCTTAAAAGCATCCCAAAAACCACCATTTCCCTTCATCGGTTCTTTCATAACCATTTCCTTTCCGCATACCGGTGCTGCCTTTGGAGTGTGCGGTACATGACCTTGACCGTACTGAGCGATTCCCGCAGCTCGCGCCGGAGCTCTTTCTGTTTTAGCATTTCTTGGGGCAAGTAATGAGAACCCGTGAGCAAGCCGTCTTCGATGACCGGTGATACAAGCGATCTTAGCTTCACCGCCGTGTTAAACGCGCGGCTGCACGACTCCAGCCACCGTGTCGGAACAGCCTCAAGCTGAAGGAGTTGAGCAATCCGTTCCCAAGTGTTCGAGGCTTCGATCCCGTATTGCAAAGCCAAGTAACGTACGGCGTTCACGATCGGGATGTACAGCCCGTATTTCACGTCAAATTCCCCGGCATGTTCTCCGCTTTGCTCTGTGATCACTTGCCCCAACACATTTAGTGCCGCTTTGTGACGGACAGTATTCCGCAAAATGGCCGTCACCACATCGCGTTCACCGCCTTGATCCGCCTCCATAATCCGCTTCATCGTCTTGCGCAAGCCATCGGTTAGCTCCGCATCCCCGCAGATATGGCGCAAATCGGCAGCAATCATCAAGTAACGAACCTGTTCCCAAGCCAAAATATCCCGCCATTCCAGCAGTTGCTTCTCCCACGCGTCAAGGTTGCCCCGCCATAACGGATTGGACACCATCACCTTGCCCGGACATGGGGGATAACCAACCTGCTCGAGAATCTCTGACAGCTTCTCACCAAAGCGCTCAAAGTAGACTTCCAGCTGATCCGCATCACCATCCCCGTAAATCAAACCGTTATCCTGGTCGCTCCATAACGTGGATTCCGCCCGACCGGCGCTTCCAAACGCAATAAAGGCATAATGCGAAGGAGGAGGGCCGAAGCCCTCCTGGATCATTTCTTCTTCACAGCATCGGCAAGCTTGGGTCATGACGGCATCATGCAGGTCCGAGACTTCACGGTTCCAATCCTGAATCGGCATCGTTGTCAGTTTGCTGTACAAGCGATTCTGCTCATCGATTCTGGCCGCTCTTAGCGAACCGGGAGTTGCGGCGGACCGAATCGCGTCTAAATTTGCGTTGTTCATGGCCGTCTCATGACTCATAAGCCCAACTTCCTTTCTCTTCCGGACGCCTCACGCCAGGATCTCTGTCTTCAATTATTCCGCAGGAATACCAGACGAAGTTGTTTTGTTCAGTAAGCTCATTTGCTCCGGATACCCGTAAGTACCATGTTCACTGATATCCAGACCCATCGTTTCTTCTTCTTCTGTAACGCGAAGCCCCATCGTCCATTTCATAATTCCGAGAATCAGGAACGACAGTACCAGTACGAAAGCGAAAGTCCCGATAACACCCAACACTTGAACCCCTAATTGCCCAAAACCACCGCCGTAGAACAAGCCTGCTTTACCTACACCTGTAGTCTCAGCCAGCTCCGGCGTTGCGAAGAGACCGGTGGAAACCGCACCCCATACCCCGGCGATCCCGTGTACGGAGAAGGCATAAATCGGATCATCCACACCAGCACGTTCAAACCATCTAGCGCTAAAGAAGGTCAAGATCCCAGCAACCGCACCGATGATAACGGAAGCCCAAGCATCAACGAAAGCACAAGAACCAGTAATCGCTACGAGAGCCGCCAGCACGCCGTTCAGCATGCTTGGAATATCCGACTTGCCCAGAACTGCCCAGGAGATCAGCAATGCAGCAACTGCACCAGCTGCAGCAGCCAGGTTCGTTGTCATCAACACATAACCGAAGAATCCATCACCCAAAGGAGTTAATGCACTACCTGGGTTGAAACCAAACCAGCCAATCCACAGAATGATAACGCCGAGTACCGTCAACACTTGGTTATGACCTGGAATGTTGTTCGGTTTACCGTCTTTATTGTATTTACCAAGACGCGGTTTCAGCAGAATCGTTGCTGCAAGCGCCGCTGTAGCACCCGTTAAGTGAACTACCGTCGAACCAGCGTAGTCTTGCATTCCCAAGTTACCAAGCCAGCCGCCGCCCCATACCCAGTGAGCGACAATTGGATAAATCAATACGATAAAGATTGTTCCGAAGATAATGTAGACACTGAGTTTCGCACGTTCTGCCATCCCGCCGCAGGCGATCGCCAGCGATACTGCTGCAAACGCCATTTGGAACAGGAACATCAGATTTAATGGTACGCCGATTTCAGCAAATACACTGAACGAACCGATATCCCCTTCTCCTCCAAAAAAGAACCCGGTTGTACCTAGGAAGCTGTTGCCGTCGCCAAAAGCGAAGCCAAAACCAATCAGCCACCAAGCAAGAATAGCAATCCCCAAGGTGAGGACGGTTTTACCTGCAACGTGTCCGGCGTTCTTCATCCGAACTGTACCCGCTTCAAGAAGAGCAAAGCCTGCTTGCATGAAGAATACGAGCATGGCTGCGACGAATACGAAAAGCGAGTTCAGGCCCAGCTCCAGAACCGGAGCGGTAACCTCTCCCTCCGCTGCGAACGCCGAGACCGGAAACGCAAACGATGCAAGAAAAATGAGTACCCCGTAAAGCCACTTCTTCTTCATTTTGAACACTCCCCCAATGTTAAGTTTCCTAACACAAAATGAATTGTTAATGTGATTATAAGAGAAAGATTCAGGGATGACAATACTTTTTTCAAAAAAAATCGCCAAATTGCATGTATTATTACATTGTATGTAAGGTATTTCGGTAACACGCCTTATAGTTACTGACAAAAATAAAGTATGACGTTTGACTGTATGCTTGTTGTTAAGTATTATGGGGATAAATAGAATAAATATAGAATGCTATCCTTTGGAATTGTCGGGAGAGTGATGACATTGGAGTAAAGAAACTGTACCGGATCGGAGAGTTAGCGAAGGCAGCTGATGTCAGCGAGCGTACAATCGATTATTATACGAAGCTCGGGCTGATCTCCCCGGAGAAGCGAACCCAGACAAATTATCGTTTATACAGTAGTGAAACCTTGACCAGGCTGGAACGTATTAATCAATTGAAACAGGAGAAATATACGTTGGAAGAGATCCGCGAGAAGCTGGACCAGTGGCACCGGGTTTCTCCGGAAGAACAAGTGACGGAGAAACTAAGCTCGTTGGAGCTCCATATGCAGCAGCTAGAACGCGAGGTCAAAGAGCTGGAGCCGCTCATTTCCAGCTTACAGCCGAACCAGGCCAAACGCGCTTTCGCCAATTTGCTTCCGCAAAGCTTGGCCTGCATGGAAGCGATTCGGCTTCTGCTGAATCACGGACCCTTTTCCTAACCCTTACTCCTGAACAGCCTCAATTGCTTCTTTGATAACTAAATCATATGGAGGAATGATTCATGTATTCAGACGTGATGCTGATTCCCATTCTGCTCGCATTTGGGTTGTCCTTGTGGGCGCAGTTTCGGGTGAAAGGCACTTTTAACAAATGGGCAAAGGTCCAGAACCTTTATGGCTTAACCGGTCATGATGCCGCGAGACGGATGTTGGATGCGAACGGGCTTTATGATGTCCCTATCGAACCGGTGCGCGGCGCGCTGACAGACCATTACGACCCGATTCACCGCGTTGTCCGCTTGTCGGAGCCGGTGTATTATGAGAGCTCCATCTCTGCGGTAGCCGTTGCCTGCCACGAGGTCGGACACGCAATTCAGCACAAGCAGAAGTACCCGATGTTGGTGCTGCGTCACCGGATGTTCCCGGTGGTGAACTTCGCCTCGGGGGTTGCTCCTTTCTTGCTTCTCGCCGGCTTCCTGTTCGGCGCACTGAACCTGATTGGTCTGGGGATTATTTTCTTCTCCGCGGCCGTATTGTTCCAGATCGTGACGCTGCCGGTGGAGTTCAACGCCAGCAATCGGGCCCGCAAAGTCATGCTTCAACAAGGCTTCATTTCGCCGAATGAAGCACGCGGTGTTGGCAAAGTATTAAATGCTGCCGCATTAACTTATGTAGCTGCCGCGTTGATTTCCATTCTGGAGTTGCTTCGCTACATTCTGATTTTTACAAGCAACCGCGAATAACCTGTAATCTCAAAAAAAGAGGCTGCACGGTACCGAGCCCAATCGGCTCGAGATCGTGCAGCCTTTTTTTCGTTCCCACCTTAGAGAACGTTCCATGATGAATCAATTTTATTTCTGTTGGTTTGGCGGCGTATCCACCTGAAGTCCAAAGTATTCCAGCAGGAACATTCGGAACGATTGGGCTACCAGCGGCAGCTTCTCGTCGACCCGATGGATCAGCCCGATGGTGCGAGTCACCTTCGGTTCAGAGATCCGCACACGGATCGGCTGAAGCGTAAAGCTCTGAAACAGCGCCATTTCCGGCAGCAGACTGACGCCCATCCCAGCGGCAACCAACCCGCGGATCGTATCGGTCTCTTCACCTTCGAAGGCGATTTTCGGCGTAAACCCAGCCTCCAGGCAGGCATGCCAAACGATTGGCCGCAAGGAATATCCTTTGCTGAACAAAATGAACTTCTCGTCTTTCAGCTGGCTGAGCTTGATGCTCTGCTCCCCAGCCAGAGGATGCCCCGGCGGAAGGATGGCTACCAAATCCTCGGTTAATACCACGTTACCGGTGACTTGATCATGATTTTCCGGAAACGGAGAAATAAAAGCTAAATCCACTTCTCCCGAAACTACATCCCGAATTAATGTAGGATAAGTGCCTTGCCTGAACCGAAACTTCACATTGGGATACAGCTTGCGGAATTCTGCCACTACACTAGGAATCATATGAATACCTAGGCTATTAGGGAAGCCTAAGCGAATTTCCCCTTGCTCCGGATCGAGAAATTCGTGCACCTCGCTCACGGCCCGGTCGAGATCCTTCAGAATCATCTCCACCCGGCTGCAGAATAGCTGGCCCACAGCGGTAAGGTGGAGATTCCTGCCCTTCTGCATAAACAAATTAACGCCAAGCTCCTGCTCGAGCTGGTGAATTTGCCGGCTTACCGCCGATTGGGCGACGTGCAGTTCCTCGGCAGCCTGAGTCACGTGCTCTTTCCTCGCCACTTTTACAAAATACTGCAGTTGTCTCAATTCCACGAATCTGATCGCTCCATTTCGCATGTGCTACGAACATCGAACATCTTCTGATGACATAATACTCTAAATTAAATGTACCATTTACAATCCATTGGTTCAACGCCGTTTTAACAAACGGACAAGAAGTCCATAGATCAAAAAGCCGCCAACCAACCCGCCAACATGAGCGGCTAGGTTAATCTTGGGAACTAATAGTGAATAGATCACCCCAATAATGAGAAGGCTGTACAGCGTTTTTCGCGAGCTTTCATCCATCAGGTGACGCTGCAGCAAGGCAATGTAGAGAAATGCGCCATACACGCCATAGACAGCGCCTGAGGCCCCAACTGAGATATGAGGCACCGAGCTAAACTGATACACCCCCATGCTGATCAAGTTGCCGACCAGTCCGCTGCCCAAATAGACCAAGGCATATCGCCACCAGCCCAGCAGTCGCTCCAGCGGCGGCGCAAATACCAGAATCGCAAACGAGTTCGAAAACAGATGATCAAACCCGTTATGCAGAAACATCGCCGTAAACAACCGCCAGCTTTCCCCGGCGAAAGGCTCGATATCACTCATCGCCCCGAATCTGAGCAGGGTAATCCGGTTCGTCGATCCCCCATTCAGCGCAAGGATGATAAACATGACGATGTTAGCTGCCAGAAGCAGACAGGTGACGGGATAATATCGCAGGTAGCTTCGCCAGTTCTCGTATCGTATGAAAATCAAACGGACCGCCTCCTTACCGTTGTTTTCCTAATGTTGGACATTTTCTTTTCAAAACGATTATAATTAAATTTGATTGAATAAATCCATCTGTCTAGGAGGAAATAAACATGGCCCAAGAACGCGCAAATGTAGCTACATTTAAAGGCAATCCGATCACACTGATCGGCCCGGAACTGAAAGTTGGCGATACAGCTCCAGATTTCCGCTTAAATAAAAACCTGCTGGAAGAAGCTACACTTCAGGACTTCGCCGGCAAAATCAAACTGATCAGCGTAGTTCCTTCACTGGATACCGGCGTTTGCGACGCGCAAACCCGTCGGTTTAACCAAGAAGCTTCCGATCTTGGCGATGACGTCGTTGTGCTGACGGTCAGCGCAGATCTGCCTTTTGCCCAAGCTCGCTGGTGCGGCGCTGCTGGCGTGGACCGCGTCATCACGCTCTCGGATTATAAAGACAACTCCTTTGGCAAAGCCTACGGCGTACTGATCAAAGAGTTCGCGCTCGATATGCGTGCCGTGTTTGTCGTTGATAAAGACAATAAGATCCAATACGTCGAATATTTGAAGGAAATGACCGAGCATCCGGATTACGAAAAACCGGTAGCTGCCGTAAAAGCACTGCTTTCTTAAGCCGAGGACTTCGGTACAAACGAAAAGCGAGTAGGAGAGGCATCTCCCTGCTCGCTTTTTTTGTCGTAGCCATACAGGTTTACTGGTTCGAAGAGACTTTATAAGCCGCCAGCTTCTTATCCAGCACAGAGAAAAGTTGAAGGATGTTCCGGTAATTTGCACCGAGGTCCCCCATCGATCCACGTGTCGCCGAATAAATATCAATCGCGCTCCGTGCCGGCCCAGTGCCCACGATCGATACAGTAATGTCCATGACACGACCGAGGCTGGTCCGTTTCTCCAACGTGATCTCGCCGACGGACGGCACTTCATGCAGTACCTTATAGCCCGGAATTTTCTTTAACGTTGAGGAAACTTCCTCCCAACATTTCTCTTTGGATAATTGATAATATCTGGTTTTGAGTTCGGGCATCTTCGCACGGTCGCTGGTTCCTTCTTGGCTGCGGAAAATGCCGATTAACGTACGTTTAAATGACAACTGTTCTTCCTCCTTCACGATCCTGCCCTATGTAACTTGGGTATGCGTTTTCTTAATCTCTAGTTTAACATTCTTGGCAGACAAACAAAAGCGAGGTTGAACATTTTGGCACAAACAAAAAAGCACCTTGTCCCCTTTCATTGGCAAAAAGAGTACAAGGTACCATTCTCATGCTTCATTAATAGACCCGCCTATGCCGTCCGATTACATTATCTCGAACCTGCACCCGCAGGTGGGTGACCGCAACGACGCTTATGAAGTCCCCTCATCCGATGGATAGGGCCTTTCAGCGGCGGCGCAATGTAGGTCTCCCGAGATAACTGTCATTGGTTCAAAATAACGGAAATCGAAACGCACATCGCAGGACGTAAACCTATTATACGGCTTCGTTAAGCAAATGTAAACTCATCTGACAAGGATGGGGATGGCAATTTCCGCCATTTTTCAATCCTTCTCTTTTTCCTCACTCGACGGAAGTTCAAGTCCCAAGTCCTCATCGTCTTGCTGGGTGCTGCTGCTCGAAGCATTTTCGTTTTGGCGCATCCGCTCTACCTTCTCCTGGATCTTGTTATAAGCGATGTAGAAGTTATAGAACGCGACGAAGGCTGTTAAGCTGCCGAACCCGAAGAAGATCAACCAGCCGAAGCGCAAAGTCAGAAACCCAAGCACACCCGCGCAGATCAGGGTGGACAAGGTGCGGAACGGCCGAAGAATCGTAAACAGGATCGCATTCTTGATCAACTGAAGTGCACCCAGATGGTAGTGGGCCACCAGTGAGAAGAAGTTAAACAACGATAGAGATAAGATCAACAGGAAGAACAGCATCACCATGCCAATCATCTGCAGGTTGTTCATCTGGTTCATGTACACTTCATAGTCCACATACATAATCGCGAACAGGATCGTATAGAAGATACCGCCGATCATGCTTTGCTTGTAATTTTCTTTGTACCCTTTGAAGTAAACTTTGATGATACTTAAGTCACTTTCCCCCATCACCCATTTCCGAGTCACGGAAAATAAAGCGGCCGTTGCTGGAAACAGTGTAAACGGTGCCAAAACACCCATGATCCAAATCGTGAGCGTCTCCGGCTGAGGCGTCGGTGATTGCAGCAATAAGAGCAGTTTCATTGCCAGGACGATCATAAACGGCGAGGAGCACAGCAGCCATAGCAGGTTACTGCCGGCAATACGCATAATCCATTCGGTAATTTTATAAAATCCGCCCATCAAACCTTTGTATTCCAAGTAAAGTTCCCCTCTCAAGCTTTGTATAGTGGAATCGCTCTGCCTATATTAACTATACATGATTCGTCCAGCTCGTTCCAGCGCCTAATTTGTGCGGCTTTGGGTAAGTGTCTAATCTCATCGGGCCGCTGTGCCATAGTATATACCGTAACTTCAAACCATCAACATCTTCAAAGGAGGTTATCACATGTCCGGTGTAGGATATGGCGGTGGATTCTGGACTTCCACGGGTACGATTCTGGTTCTGTTCATTCTGCTCGTAATCGTGAGCCGCACGATCTTCCTGTAATGAACACAAACACAAAGAAGACGGAGAATCCTCCGTCTTCTTTCATTTTATGATATGGGATAAGCTTCTCGTTCGATTAATTATCGAAAGAGGAGTTACCGTCATATTTCGAAGGTCTGCGGTCCCCGGCGCTCGAACCAGTCCGCGGCTTGCGATCAGAGGAACGATAGTCACGGCCGTCGCGATTGTAACCGCCTTTGCCGTAACCTCCGCGACCGCCTTGCGAATCACGACGGTATCCCCCGCCGCGATTACCGTAACCCGAAGGCTTGCGTCCGCTGGAACGAATGTCCGGATTGCGGCGTTTCACACGGATCGGTTCTTCTGGTGTCAGCTCGATGTTGACTTTTTCGTTCTTGTCGCCCGTAATCAGCTTAAACGCAGCCGCCAACAGGTTCACCGAATCGTATTGCTCCAGGAGCTGGATTGCGATGCCCTTGTTCTCGTTCAGTTCACCGTTCTCCACGAGCTCGATCAAGCGTTCTGCAATAATCCGTTGCTTGCCTTCGATCGCTTCAGCAATACTTGGCAGCGGCTTACGAGCAATCTTATGACGGGTAATCCGTTCGATAAAGCGAAGGTGATCCATTTCGCGCGGCGTCACGAAGGACCATGCGACCCCTTCTTTCCCGGCGCGGCCGGTACGGCCGATCCGGTGAACGTAACTTTCCGGATCCTGCGGCAGGTCAAAGTTCACGACATGGGTTACCCCGGAAACGTCCAAACCGCGGGCTGCCACGTCAGTTGCCACGAGAACGTCGATGCTGCCATCACGGAATTTACGCATGACGTTGTCACGTTGATTCTGCGACAGGTCCCCGTGAAGGCCGTCGGCGGAATAGCCTTGCTTCTGCAGCGCTTCGGACAATTCATCCACGCGGCGCTTCGTCCGACCGAATACGATCGCCAGCTCCGGCGACTCCATGTCCAGCAACCGGGTCAAAGCATCGAATTTCTGACGTTCATGCACCTCAATGTAGGCTTGATCGATGAGCGGCGCGCTGACCTGTTTCGGAATAACGGACACATGCTCCGGATCTTTCAGGAACTGCTGAGCCAGCTTCTGGATATTGGCCGGCATGGTTGCGGAGAATAGCATCGTTTGGCGATCTTCTGGAACCAGCTTCAGGATCGATTGAATATCGTCCATAAAGCCCATGTCGAGCATTTCGTCGGCTTCGTCCAGAACGACGGTTTTAACATCGTCAAGTTTGATCGTTTTCCGGTTAATGTGGTCAAGCAAACGGCCCGGCGTACCGATAATAATTTGGGGCTTCTTCTTTAATGCGCGAATTTGGCGTACGATGTCTTGTCCGCCGTAGATGGGAAGAGAGCGGGTGCCTTTAAAGCGGGACAGCTTGCCGATTTCTTCAGCGACCTGAATGGCCAGCTCCCGAGTTGGGGTCATAACCAGCGCAACAATACGGTCTTCTTCCTTCGGAATCTTGTTGATGAGCGGCAGACCGAAAGCCGCGGTTTTCCCTGTCCCCGTCTGTGCTTGTCCGATCAAATCACGACCGGTCAATGCGATCGGGATCGATTTTGCCTGAATCGGGGTTGCTTCTTCAAATCCAAGTTCCGTAATAGCTTGCAATACTTTAGGCTCTAGGCCGAAATCTGCGAATGTGTTCAATGTATCATACTCCTTCTATATAGTGGACATTCCACCAGCTTAACGGTATTCTTAAGTAGCGTTTAGTCCTGCTTTGCCCACGCTCAATACCTGACCTTGGGGGACCTTCAAACGTTTATAGGCTGTCCAATCCGCCTGTAAATTTTACATAGAACTAGCTTGGTACTAGCTTGAAAAATGGAAAAGAGTACCTACTCAAGAATATCTCAAACATTATAGCACAAAACATAAATGGAATACCAGCAAGCAGGTTGGGATACTTCCTTTATTTTCGTGAGGTGAACGATAGTGTTTAAAGAAATTAGAAATGCGACTGTTATTGTACTCGGGGCGGCTTTGATCGCTGCGGGTTTTAACCTGTTCCTCGTGCCCCTTCATTTGCTTAGCGGCGGCGTGTCTGGGCTAGCGATGCTGACCGCCTACTTCACTCCCCTCGATATTAGCACGATGTATCTGGCTTATAACGTACCGCTCCTGATCGCCGGATTGTTTCTCCTGGGGAAACGATTTATCGGACTGAGCATCCTGTCGGTTGCCGCTACAACCTGGTTCATTGCCTTGATTCCGACACCGGACAAGCTGCTGTCGTCGGATACCCTGCTCTCTGCGGTCTTCGGCGGTGTGCTCGTCGGCATCGGTTGCGGGATCTCGTTCCGCGTCGGCGGCTCGTCTGGCGGCTTCGATATCGTAGGTTCGATCGTGACCCGCTTCCGAGATTTCCCCGTTGGCAATGTGATCGTCGGACTAAACGGCATTGTCATCCTTGCGATGGGGTATCTCGAAGGCAACTGGGATCTTGCTCTGGCATCCATGGTCTCGATCTATATTACCGGCAAAGTCGTTGACCTGATTCATATCAGTCATATCAAAGTCACGTTGTTTATTATCACTGACAAAACGGAAGCACTGCTGGAACGACTGCTGACGCTGCCGCGCGGGGTTACGTTGATGAAGACTCAGGGCGCTTTTTCCCACAAAGAAAAAGATATGCTGATGACCGTCACGACCCGCTATGAATTGGCTGAACTGCGGGAAATCATCAAGCAAACCGATCCCGCCGCTTTCGTGAATATCGTGGAAACGGTCGGGGTGATGGGCGCGTTTCGACGTCGTTAAGCATTTTCTTGAAAGAAGCAGCCGTTTTCAAACGGCTGCTTCTTTGTTATAATAATCACAGCGGTTCCTTCACAATTTTAAAGGGTTCAGCTTTACCCCGTATTTCACAGGCTTTTTGCTTTTCCGATTTAGGATTGATTCCGCGGCGAATGATTCTGAAAGGAAAGGGTGATGGATGTGGAAATGGAAACGGTAAGACTGGAACAAATCGTAAAGAAGTGGTTTCCGGATATGCTGCCTTTTCTGAATCAAAAGGAACTGAACTCTACGATTCTCCTCCGAGATGGCCTAACCATCTTGGAACCGCAGGATGCGCTGGAGATTATTCAATTCAGCATCTGCGAACATCAAAACCCGGCGTTGCTTCATTAAAATATGTAACGCTTCCATGCAGGATGAGTCGTTTCTTCTGCTTATGCAGGAGAAACGGCTTTTTGCGCTTTTCTCGTCTATGAAACTCTGAAACTTTTTACCAATTATGACATTCCTGTTCCCTCTAGGGGCTCCTCTTCCGATATAATAAACAGCGAGTGCATACAAGGGAGAGATATCATGTGAACATCATCTGGACATTACTACTTCTGGCCTTGGGAACAGGCAGCGGAGCAGCGCCTCAAGAGCAGGCTGCGGGGAACGAAGCCGTGCAGGCGAACACGATGTGGACATCGGTCGCACACACATTTAAGGTAAATCTAGCAGAAGGCCGCCTGGACAATCCTATCAAACCATCGGATTTGAAGGTAGACCCGCAGGTAGATGCCCCGAAAGTGAAAGGTATTTACGTTACAGCTTACAGCGCCGGGGGATCCCGCATGGATCAGCTTGTTGATCTCGTCGATCAGACCGAGCTGAATGCGATGGTCATCGACATTAAGGACGATTTGGGAAATATCACCTACAAGACGGATAATCCCGATCTCATCAAATGGGGAAAACCGCAACCGTTCATCCGTGACATCGATGCGTTAATGGCCCGTTTGCAGAAGCATGATATTTATCCAATCGCCCGGATCGTCGTGTTTAAGGATACGATTTTAGCCAAGAAGCATCCGGAGCTCTCCTTCCGCCATAAGGACGGATCGGTATGGAGCAACGGCAAGGGAGACAGCTTCGTAAATCCTTATAACAAAGAGGTCTGGGATTATAATATTGAGATTGCAAAGGAAGCAGCAAAATTAGGCTTTAAGGAAATTCAGTTCGACTACGTGCGTTTCCCGGAAGGCTTCGAGAAGCGAGCAGACAGTCTGATCTATACGAAAAATGAGATGAGCCGCGTTGATGCCGTCTCCTCATTCGTTAAATACGCCAAGGAGCAGTTGGAACCGTTAGGAGTTCGGGTGTCCGTTGATATTTTCGGGTACGCCGCATCTGTGCCTGCGGCCGAAGGCATCGGCCAGGATTTTGTGAAGATCTCCGACAACGTGGACGTCATTTCTCCGATGATTTATCCAAGCCATTATACAACCGGATGGTTTAATGCCAAGGACCCTGACAAAGCTCCTTACCAGACCATTAAGGGTGCGGTGAAGGATACTCAGACCAAACTCGCGGAACTTGGCGAGAAGCAGCCGATCATCCGTCCGTGGATTCAAGACTTTACGGCCAGCTGGCTGGGAAGCGGTCATTATATCAAATACGGCAAGCATGAAGTGGAAGAACAAATTCGGGCGCTGAAGGAAATGAAGGTGGATGAGTTCCTGCTCTGGAACGCCTCCAACCGTTATACTTCCGGCGTCGATTATGAATAATAAAGCTGCACCGCCGTCGAACCCGGGCCTGTTGCCCGGGTTTGGGTTTGGTTGGGCTTGTACTCAAGTAACTACTATGATCGGAGTTAAGTGGTTTTATGAAACAAACGTATACCCTGAAGCAGAAATACGCTCAATTTTTACGCATTTTAGTTCCGATTCTGATCACCCAGGTCACGATGTCGCTAATGACCTTCTTCGATACGATGATGTCCGGCCATGCAAGTCCGGCAGACCTGGCGGGAACAGCGATCGGATCAAGCCTGTGGATTCCGGTGCAAACCGGTCTCAGCGGGATCCTGATGGGCATCACGCCCATCGTGTCTCAGCTCGTAGGGGCCGGAGAGAAGAATAAAGTAGGTTATCATGTTATTCAGGCAATCTGGTTATCGGTAGCCGTGAGCCTGGTTGTCCTGCTGGCCGGTGCGTTGTCGGTCTCCCCTGTGCTGAATTCGATGGGCCTTGAGCCCAAGGTCCATCATGTGGCTTTCTATTTTCTCGTGGCAATTTCCACAGGAATCGTCCCATTGTTTGGCTATATCGTGCTGCGTTCGTTTATCGATGCGCTCGGGCAAACGCGCATATCGATGATGATTACGCTGATCTCGCTTCCGTTAAACGTGGGCGCCGGATACTTGCTTATTTTTGGCCGCGGCGGCTTCCCCCGGCTTGGCGGCATCGGCTCCGGAATCGCTACGGCTTTTACGTATTGGTGCATTTTCCTGATTGCCTTGTGGATCGTGCATCGGAAGGAACCGTTCGCGGCGTACGGCGTGTTCAGCAAGCTGCATCGCGTATCGCTGACCAAATGGTGGGAGCTGATGCGTATCGGCGTCCCGATCGGCTTCGCGATCTTCTTCGAGACGGCGGTCTTTGCCGCGGTGACGCTGCTGATGAGCCGGTTCGATACCGTCACGATCGCGGCTCACCAAGCGGCGAACAACTTCGCCTCAACGCTGTACATGATCCCGCTCAGCATCTGTCTGGCGCTGACGATCCTCGTCGGCTTCGAGACCGGTGCTGCCCGGCTCAAGGACGCCCGGCAATACGCAGCGCTTGGCATCGGCACCGCTGCCGCTATGGCATTGGCCACCGCTGTCCTGCTGATGCTGTTCCGTACAGGCGTCGCCCAGCTCTACTCCAGCGAACCCGAAGTTGTATCGCTAATCAAGCACTTCCTGGTGTACGCGATCTTCTTCCAGATGTCCGATGCCATTGCGACGCCCACCCAAGGCGTGCTGCGCGGGTATAAGGACGTCAGTCCCGGCTTCTGGATCTCGTTGCTCGCCTACTGGATCATCGGCCTCCCGCTGGGATACTTCCTGGCCAACTACACGTCGCAAGGCCCTTACGGATACTGGATTGGCCTCATTACCGGGCTGGCTGTGGCCGCTGTCTTGCTGCTATATCGCCTGATCATGATCCAACGCCGTATAGCCAGCCGCCTGATTCATCCGGCGGAATCGCCAATCGGGTAGGAGGCTACCCATTAATTAGGCAGCCGACCTCCCACACCACCGTACGTACCGTTCGGTATACGGCGGTTCCATT
>NZ_JAWDJI010000094.1:0-3348 GCF_032465655.1 Paenibacillus sp. 3LSP
CGTTCAGCCAGCAGCAAGGTCAGCGGCAGCGTCACCACGATCTTCGTCAGCGAGGCGCAGTCGAAGATCGTCTCAAACGAGACCGGCGTCTGCCCGGTGTCGTCATCCACGGCGTTGCCGCAGGCGAAGCGAATGCGCCTGCCGCGCCGGGACACGACCGCAACTCCGCCGGGAGTCTCCCCTGCGCTCACCGCTTCGCGCAGCGTGTTCCCGATCCATGGGACTCGGGCCGGGTCCAGTCCCATGGCTTCCGCCGCTTCCGTATCCTCGAGCCAGTTCACTTCGCTCATCTGCAACCCTCCTTGGCCTTACTTAAATCAGCTGATAGTTTTGCTCTTAGGGCAATTATAAAGACGTTGAAATTTTATTTCAATAAGAAAATATATTTTGAAATTTAATTCCGCAAAATTGTCCAATACTTCTCTTTAATCAACATTTTTCGCCACGTTTTTCTCACATCAACTTAACGCAAAAAGCCAGAGTTCTCGCATCCGAAATGCGAGAACCCTGGCTTGCTTTAACAGCTATGACTTACATAGAAAATTTTCTACTTAAGCTTGATGCGGAGCCGAAGCTTGTGCAGCTTGCACCGCACCTTCCTCGCCACCCTCTTTAGCGCTTTGAGGAGTTGGTGCCTGGTTCGAGGAACGAAGCGGCAGCTCGCGAAGGAAGAAGACCAGCACGAAGGCCACAACGAGCACCAATGTACCTGTTAAAAATACAGTAGATAACGTCGTTCCCAAGGCATCACGGATGCCTTGAATCATCTGCGCAAACAGCGGCTGTGCATCGGCCGGCAAACTAGCTTGCGTTTGCTCCAGCAGCGGTTTGTTCATCAACGTCTGCGGATTCGCGAAAGCCGTCATTTGCTGAACTACTTGCGGGTCCATCTGGCTCATATCCGGTGCAGACGAGGATTGCAGCGCCTCTTTCAGGTTTTTCGTCAAGTTGTTGGACATTACCGTCCCCATCACGGCGATCCCAATCGTACCGCCAAGGTTACGGAACAATTGCGTCGATGCAGTAACGACGCCCAGCTCTTTATGCGGCACGGCATTTTGCGTAGCCAGCGAGAACACCGGCATCCCAACGCCCAGGCCTAAACCAAATACGATCATACTAAGAATGGCAACCGGTACACTGTTCATGAAAATCATAATGACCATCCCGGCGATCATGATCGGAACGCCAAACAAGGCAAACTGTTTGTATTTCCCTTTCTTAGCAATCATTTGACCAGTGATAGCACTCGCGACAACCATGACGATAGACATCGGCATCGTTACGTAGCCCGCATAAGTCGGCGAAATGCCCAACACGCCCTGTACGAAGAACGATAGATAAATCAGGGCGCCCATCATCCCGAAGTTCATAATAAAACCGATAATATTCGAAATCGTCACCACATCGTTTTTAAACAAATGCATTGGCAAAATCGGATTTTTCGCCTTTAGTTCCACGAATACGAAGATCAAACCAGATACGACCGAGGCCACAAGCAGGCCGATGATTTGCGTCGAACCCCAAGCGTAGGTTGTTCCGGCCCAAGAGAAGGCCAACAGCAGCGGCACAATCGTCGTCGTCATGAATAGCGAGCCGACATAGTCGATACTTTGGGAGCTGCCGCGTTCCATTTTTGGAAACAGCGACAAAATCATAATAAATGCAACGATGCCCAGCGGCAGGAAGATCCAGAACAGCCAGTGCCAATCCATGTGATCGACGAGGTAACCGCCCAAGGTTGGGCCGAGCACGCTCGAGAAGCCGAAAATCGCGGTCATCAGACCCATCCATTTCCCACGTTCCCGCGGCGGGAACAAGTCACCTACAGCCGTAAAGGCCGTCGATTGGATAATCCCGGCACCGATCCCTTGAATCCCGCGGTAGGCGATGAACTGGAACACGTTCGAAGATGTCCCCGTCATAAATGCGCCCACCATAAAGAGCAATATCCCAATCAATAGAAACGGCTTCCGCCCGTACATATCGGACAACTTGCCGACCAAGACAGTAGCAATTGTGGACGTCAGCAAGTAAATGTTAATCGTCCAAGTATAATAGTCCATGCCGTCCAGAATCGAAATGATTCGCGGCATGGCTGTGCTCACGATCGTCTGGTTAATGGCGGCGAAGAACATCGCGGCCATGATAGCGATCATGATCGAAACTTTACGTTTAAGTGATAAATGTTCCATGTAGTTTCTCCATCTCCGTTATGATTTATTTTCTATATTTGCAAGCACCACGCCAAGAATTCGCCGCAAATGCTGTAGATCTTCCTCATGCAACTGATCAAAAATCCCCTCGAGCATCTCCTTCTGCCGCTCGGTGATCTGATTCATGATTTCTCTCCCCCGATCGGTAATCGAGATGTTGACAACCCGGCGGTCGTTCTCCCCGCGTTCACGGTTCACATATCCTTCCGTGACCAGCCGGTCCGTAATTCCCGTGATGGCTGCCGAGGTAATCCCCAAGCTCTCTGCAATCTGTGATACGGTATGCGTCCCGGAAGTATTGAGCATGTAGAGCATCTTATATTGCGGAAAACTAAGGTTAAACTCGCCCCCGCGTTTGTTCCACTCCTGGGTGATCGCCTTGAACAGCATTCGAAACATCGAGGTAACTTCGAACAGCTCTTCTTTTTTCACCATCGTCTCTCTCCTCCTTCCTGCCTTGAGCCTTTCGATTCGATTAATTTCATAATTTAATTACTTTACTACTTAAATATTTTAGCGGTTAATAATATACTCCTTAATAATTTTCGCGTCAAGCTTTCGTCCAAATATACTTTTTGGCAGCACAAAATGCAGTAACACTGTACAGTAACCCTGTACCCCTTTGCGCACCCCTTTTGCACCATTATCCCTTTCGTTCAGTAATTGGGGATTTATTCATTTAATTTATAGGGGATCATTTCATCCGACATATAGAAAAAGATAAAGTTTGGAATATTTTTCTTGATGAACGAACATATGTTTGGTATAATGAAATAAGAGAACGAATGTGCGCATTTCTGATTGTGGAGGGATCGGACATGGAGATCAGTACGAGTTCAGTGCTTCAATCTTTTAGCAGCCGTTTTCGAAGCGAAGCCGATTGCATCGAGGCGATCATCGCGATGAAGTGGCCAAATGGCTTTGTCTGCCCGCGCTGCGCTTATACCGAGTGCACCCGTCTGTCCACTCGACATATTCCTTTATTTGAATGTGGAAGATGCGGCTATCAAGCCTCGCCTTTGGTCGGTACCATTTTTGAAAGAACTCATCTGCCTTTGGTGAAGTGGTTTCAAGCACTGGAGCTGTTCCTGCTCCCAGATGGCATCTCGGCGCTGCGGTTGAGTCAGGTAAA